>DAHZZC010000652.1 GCA_027435495.1 Planctomycetales bacterium | reverse complement strand
CGTCCCGCGGCGGTGGGCCGCTACCCGGTGGCCGATGAGCTGAGAGAGCGCGGCTTCCGCTGGTTCGGCTTCTGCGGTCACCCGGGGCTCAACTGGTCCGACGAACGCCGAGACGCCTTCAGTCGCGCCGTCGCCGAGGCCGGAGGCGAGTGCCTCATCTACCACGCGGAAAACGGCGGCCGGGAAAACTGGGAGGACGACCAGGACCGACTCGCCGCCTGGGTCCAATCGCTCCCGCGTCCCTGCGCCGTGATGGCGGCCAACGACCCCGACGGCCAGAAAATCCTCGAGGCGTGTCGACGGATCGGCGTCCGGGTCCCCGACGAGGTCGCCGTCCTCGGCGTCGACAACGACGAGCCGATCTGCGAAATCTCCGACCCGCCGCTCTCCAGTGTGGTCCCCGATCATCAAAGGGTGGGCTACGAGGCCGCGGCGCTCCTCGGGCGGATCTGGGCGGGCGAGGTCGCCAGTGGAACGAACCTCTCCGTCCTCACGCCGCCAGCCGGGCTGATCTCCCGGCGCTCCAGCGACGTCCTGGCCCTGGAGGATCGCGAGGTCACCGAGGCCATCCGCCTGATCCGCGACCGCGCCTGCCAGGGGCTCGCCGTCGAGGACGTCTGCCGGGAGCTCGCCGTCTCACGCAGCACACTCCAGCGCCGGTTTCGCCAGTTGCTCGGCCGGACGGTCCACGACGAAATCGTCCGGGTCCGGCTCGGACGGGCGCAGGAACTGCTCGCAGGGACCGACCTGCCGATCGCCTCGGTCGCGACGCGGTGCGGGTTCGGACGGCAGGAGTATCTCGGAGCCGTCTTCCGGGCCCGGCTGGGCGTCTCACCGGCGACCTACCGGCGGAAGGCCGTCCCGACTCCGGGCCGGGCCGAGATCACTGCGCGGGTGTCTCGATGATCCCGGGACGAGTAAACTGAACCCAGGCTTTCCCGGAACGCCATCCCTGACGACGGAGCCCGCATGATGCCCGCCTCCTTGCGTCCCTCGGCCCCGTTTTACCTCTCGGCGGCGGTCGCGATCGTCGCCGTCGGCGCGCCCGCCGCGGTCGGCCAGGACGCCCTCGCCCCGCTCGACTGGATACGCCCCCGCGCCCTTCGGCCGGGCGAGACGATCGCGTTCGTCGCCCCGTCGGGCCCCGCCGAGGCGAAGCCGATCCGCGCCTACGCCGCCCAGCTGGAAGCGGCCGGCTACAAGGTCGTCATCCCGGAGGGAATCGAGGGCCGCCGAAGACACTACCTCGGCGGAACCGACGACCAGCGCGCCGACGAGCTGAACCAGGCGATCCGCGACCCGAAAATCCGGGCGATCTTCCCGGTCTGCGGCGGCGTCGGCCTGACCCGGATCATCGACCGCCTCGATTACGAGGCCCTCCGCCGCGATCCCAAAATCGTGATCGGCTATTCCGACCTGACCGCGCTCCACCTGGCGATCGCCGCGAAGGCTCGACTGGTGACGTTCCACTCGCCGATGCCGATGCACAGCCTCTGGAAGGCGGATCGCCCCGAGCATGCCTTCGCCGCCGATTCGTTCCGCCGGGCCATCTTCGCCGATGCGTACCTACCCGGAAAAACCGGCTACACAATCGCGACCCCGCCCAGCCACCGGCCGAAAACGCTCGTCGGCGGCAAGGCGAGCGGCCGGCTGCTCGGCGGCAACCTCTCGCTGATCTGCGCGACGATGGGAACGCCCTACGCGATCCAGCCCCGAGGCGCGATCCTGCTCGTGGAGGACGTCAACGAGGCGCCCTACCGGGTCGACCGGATGCTCTCGCAGCTTCACCTGGCGGGCGTGCTGGACGAGGTTTCCGGAGTGGTCGTCGGCAGTTTCTATCCCAGTGGCGACAAGGACGCCGACGAGATCGACCGCGTCCTGCGCGAGTGGCTGGAGCCGCTGAAAAAGCCGGTCGTCTGGAAGTTCCCCGTGGGGCACAACCCCGAGAACGCCACCCTCCCCGAGGGCGGCCTCGTCGAGCTGGATGCCGACGCCGGAACTCTCCGGCTCCTGGAAGACCCGGTCCGTCGAGGTTGACCGCTCTCTCCTCCCGACAACACGGAGACGGCTCCGAGCCTTCGAGGTGCCTCGACCCGTTTTTGTCGCGAGTCGCCGCCGCCGGACGAGCCCGAGCCTGGGAGCTAAACGTCGATGGAAGTCGTCTACGCCCTTGAGACCTATCCCGAACTGAACGCCGACGCCTTCATCGATGTCCTTCGCCGATCGACCCTGGCCGAACGCCGGCCGGTCGACGACCCGGCGCGAATCGCCTCGATGCTCCGCCACGCCGACGTGATCGTCACGGCCCGGGTCGACGGCCTCCTCGTCGGTATCTCGCGGGCCATCACCGATTTCTGTTACTGCACCTACCTGTCCGACCTCGCGGTCGACGAGGCATTCCAGCGCAGGGGGATCGGCCGCGAGCTGATCCGGCGCACCCATGAGGCGGCCGGATCGCAGACGACCCTCATCCTCCTCGCCGCACCGAAGGCCCGCGGTTACTATCCCCGAATCGGGATGATGTCACACGATTCTTGCTGGATGATCCCGGGCGGTTCGACTCGGGAAAAAACGCCGATGGAATCGGAAACGCATGGTCAAGCCGATGCCCACAAGCCATAATACGTGGTGATACGATCGGGGCTGGCCCTCGGCTCGGACGAGGACCGCCGACCTTCCTGCCCTCGACAAGGCCCCGTCCGGAAAGCGAGCCCGCACATGACCACGATCGGAACGATCCGAAGAGTCGCGGCGCTGGGTCTGATGGTGACGACGGGAGCAAGCCTCATCTCCGAGTCGAGGGGCCAGGTCGCCTACACGCCCCAGGTCGGCACGATCCTCAACGGAGCCGCCTTGCAGGCCACTCCGGTCGTCTCGGCCGATCGCCGGTACGTCCGCATGACCCTCAACCCCTATTTCAACACCGTGAACGGCTTCACCACCTATTCGGCTCCGCTCGGAGCCGTCGGCGGCGGCGGATTCGGTGGTGGTGGATTCGGCGGCGGTGGGTTTGGCGGTGGGGCTGCTGGTGGCGGTGGATTCGCGGGAATGAACGGCCCGATCGCCGGAGACGGCGGAATGGCCCTGGCACAGGGCACGCCCTCGATCGGAACCAGCCCGGCCATTCCGCGGGTCGGGGTTGCTCCAGTCATCCCCAATGGTTCCATGATCAGCCCCGTCGCGCCAGACCCCTTCGTGGGCCTCGGACCTGGCTACCATCTGAACAATCGCAATGGCGTGGTGAATCTCCCACCCTTTCTTTTCTCTGAAATCAATGGATTCAGCCCTTTTGCTCCGTTCGGTGGAGTGGGCGGCTTTGGTCCGATCGGTGGCTATGGCGGATTTGGCGGTTACAACGGTTTCGGCGACCCGGGCGCCCTCGGATACGGAAACCTCTCGCTACCACCGACTCCGGAAAACAGCTTCGGGGTCTATCGCGCCGGCAACAATCTGGGCGCGGACGCAGGGACCGGCGGCCCGGTCGATCCCAACGCGAGGCCCGCGCAGGCCGGCGCTGCCTCGGACGATCCGTTTGACACTCCAGGAGTCAACGCCCCTCGGCGGGCCCGATCGGCCCACTCGCGCCGAACTCGACACCCAGCCCACCGCCCGACCCCACAGAAATCGACCCGGCGTCCCTCGGCAAAGGTCGAGCCCGCGCCGGCCGAGAAGCCCGAACCGGAAGACGCCCAGGTGAAGGCCGATCGGCCCGTCGAGCCGACGGAGAAAGAAAAGCCGGCCGAGAAGCCCCAGCCCACGCCTCGGCGACGGTCGATGCTCGGCTCGCCTCGTTGATCGGGCGAACAAAATCCCGCTGATCGAACGACGATCGGATCTCCGGGATCTTTGTTGCCGGATTCCAGAAATGCCCGGGAAGGCGTCGATCTGGAATCCGGAATCGGATCTCTGGAATCGATGTCTTCCGAAGCTCGGAGAAATCGGGAACAAGCTCCCGGTCTTCGAGGCGCCTGTCCCCTGCCTCTGAGCAGTCTTCTACGCCCCGGCCGGTGCTTCGCCGTAGTATTTCACCATTGTGACCTGGTTCCCGCGCTCGTTGTGCCAGAATTTGTCCACGAGCCCTCGGGCGAGCATGATCCCGAATCCGCCCTCGCGGATTCCCAGCTCGTTGCGGAGTTCAAGGTGGCGGATCGGGTCTTCTTCGGAGGCGGCGTGCGGGATGTTGCCCGGATCGAAGCCGGGTCCCTGGTCCTGGATAATCAGGGTGACGGCGTTGGGGTCGATCCGGTAGGTGATCCGCAGGATGAGTTCGGCGTTCTTGCGGTGGCCCCACTCGATGGCGTTGCCTCCCATCTCCATGATCGCCTGTTTC
>DAHZZC010000651.1 GCA_027435495.1 Planctomycetales bacterium | reverse complement strand
GGCTCCAGGCCGATCGCGATGTTCTCGGCCACCGAGAGGTCAGGAAAAAGCGCCGGCTGCTGGTAGATCGCCGCGATTCCCAGCCCCCGCGCCGAAACCGGGTCGAGATCCTCGACGATCGCGCCGTCGACCTCCATTGTGCCCTCGTCGGGACGATGTGCGCCGGTGATCACCTTGATGAGCGTGGACTTTCCTGCGCCATTTTCGCCGACCAGCGCATGCACCTCACCTCGTCGGAGGTCGAACGAGACCCCCTCCAGCGCCCGGACTCCCGCGAACGATTTTCCGATCCCCTGCAACCTCAGCACACCGCACCCTCCCGGTCAGACGGTCCCGGCCTCGCACGAGGACATGGGGATGTGATGAATCCCATTAGCAGATTTGACATTCCGGATTCCCGAGTCATCGTATCTCCGCCATCGCAGGAATTGGGAATCCAGAAGTGTTCGTCAACGTTGCGCCAGCACCGTCCGCTCGTATTCCTTGACCTCGGCGAGCCAGTCGCGGCCGGGTGGGACGCCGTGCGTCCGGCAGTGATGGTCCCAGACGGTGCCGAAGGGGAGAGCCTTGATTTCTTCGAGGAGAGCCAGCCGGGAGGTAAGATCGCCCTCCGCTTCGAGGCGGCGGAGCGACTCGGTCGGCTCGAGCAGGGCGATCAGGAGCGCCTTGAGCATGGCCCGGGTGCCGATCACCCAGGCGGCGACGCGGTTGATGGTGGCATCGAAGAAGTCGAGGCCAATGTGGACGCGTTCGAGATAATCCCCCCGGACGATTTCCTGGGCGATCGCGAGCAGTTCGTCGGAGAGGATCACAACGTGGTCGCTGTCCCAGCGGACGCCCCGACTGACGTGGAGCAAGACCTCGTCGAGGTGGGTCAAGACGGCGGAGAGCTTGTCGGAGACAACCTCGGTCGGGTGGTAGTGACCGGCGTCGAGGCAGAGGATCTTCTTGCGGGTGAGGGCGTATCCGTAATAGAACTCGTGCGAGCCGACGACGTAACTCTCGGAGCCGATGCCGAACAGCTTTCCCTCAACGGCGTCGCGGGCGGCCATGGGGTCGATCGGCTCGGCAAAGACGGCGTCGAGCGACTCGGCCAGCCGGGCGCGTGGGCCCTTGCGGTCGACCGGCGGCTCTTTTGAGCCGTCGGGGATCCAGATGTTGTTGATGGAGGGCGAGCCGATCGCGGTCCCAATCGCGGCGGCGATCCGGCGGCAGGCGATCCCGTGGTCAATCCAGAACCGGCGGATGCCCGGGTCGGGGTGGGCCAGCGTGTAGCCGTCGGCAGCGAGCGGGTGGGCGAAATACGTGGGATTAAAGTCGATTCCGATTCGACGCGAACGAGCCCAATCCATCCATCCGCGGAAATATTCGGGCTCAATGGCGTCGCGATCGACGGGATGACCTGCCGGGAATTCGCCATAGCTGGCGTGGAGGTTAAGCCGGTGCCGGCCGGGGAGGAGTGAGAAGACGCGGTCGAGGTCGGCGCGAAGTTCGTCGGCGTTTCGGGCGCGGCCGGGGTAGTTTCCGGTGACGGCCAGCCCGCCGCCGATGGCCTGACCCGTGCCCTCGAAGCCGACGACGTCGTCTCCCTGCCAGCAGTGGAGCGAGATGGCGATCGTCGACAGACGGTGGAGGGCCGCGTCGACGTCCACGCCCCACTCGGCGTACTGTTCGCGGGCCTGTTCGAAAGGGGCATCCACGCTGGTTGTCGCCGCGGCCATGATTCGGATCCTCGCAATCGGTGGGGCGCCCGCGGTGTTGGGGCAGGGCGGGTCGGCCCACCCAGATTAGCCGAGGCGGATCCGACGGGCAATGACATCATTCCGATCGACCGCGATGAGTGGGAGCGGGTCGAGGGTAGCCGTTCACACCTCAAGCAATTTGTACAGTGATCTCGTATTAGGCGTTCGGCAGGTTTTACTTTACCTACCCTTTGCTCTTCAGCGGTCTGATGGCAGGGCCAGTGCGTACTTTTATGACGATTGGGCGAGTTCTGCGTCCTTGCGCCCGGCCGGCTGACCTGATATACCGTCCACCGTGTCGTGATCCGCAACCGGTGGCCGGAGGTCGGCGATGGCGAGCAACCGTACCAAGTTGGACGAGATCGTGGCCTCCTCTTCTCCACCCTCGAGGATCCCCGCTCTCACATCAATCGCAAGCATCCCTTGCCCAGCATCCTGGTCATCGCCGTCCTGGCCGTCCTCGCCGGCGCCGCCGGGCCCACCGCTATCGCCCGCTGGGCCGAGCTCAAGGAGGAGCTCCTCACGCGCATCCTCGACCTGCCCAACGGCGTCCCCGGCAAGGACGTCTTTCGCCGCGTCCTGATGGCGCTGAGGCCCGCGGCCTTCGAGGCCGCCTTCAACGCCTGGATCGCCCGCCTCCGCGACGAGGCCATCGCCGAGACGGGCGTCGACCGGCCGATCATCGCCCTCGACGGCAAGTCGGCCCGCCGCAGCCACCACGCGGCCAATGAGCTCGGCGCCCTCCACGTCGTCACCGCCTGGGCCGGCGAATATGGCCTGGTGCTGGGCCAGCAGGTCTGCGAGGAGAAGTCCAATGAGATCACCGCGATCCCGGAACTGCTGGGGAAGATCGACGTCCGCGGCGGCATCGTGACGATCGACGCGATGGGGGCCCAGAAGGCGATCGCCGAGGAGATCATCCGCGGCGGGGCCGACTACGTGCTGGCCCTGAAGGGAAACCACGAGGCGCTGCACCGGGCCGTCATCGAGTTCATCGACGAGCAGCTCGATGGGGACCCGGAGGGGGCCGAGGAGCTGACGACGACCGATCGCGGTCATGGCCGCGAGGAGGAGCGGACCTACCTGCAACTGCCCGTGCCCGAGGACCTGCCCGGCCGCAGCCAGTGGAAGGGGCTGAAGTCGATCGGCGTGGTGACGTCGCGGCGCGTGGTGGCCGGCCGGGAGAGCATCGAGGTCCGCTACTACCTCAGTAGCCTGCCGGTGGATATCGAGGTGTTCTACCTCAGTAGCCTGCCGGTGGATATCGAGGTGTTCGCCCGTGCGGTCCGAGGCCATTGGTCTGTGGAGAATACGTGCCATTGGACCCTCGATGTGACGTTCCGCGAGGACGACTCGCGGATCCGCGAGCGGGTGCTGGGGTCGAACGTCTCCTGGCTGTACTGGTTCACGCTGTCGATCCTCAAGCAGCATCCCGACCGACGAATAAGCCTGATCATGAGGCGCCGTGCTTGCGGCTGGTCCGACGAGTTCCTGATGGAAGTTATTACTGGATTAACATGTTAGTGTGCGCTGGCCCTGCTTCATCGCCCGAGAAGACGCCTGGTCGCGCGAGGAGATGGCGCGGGCCCGAGCGGAGACGATCGATACATCCGAGGGGCCGGCATCAATCCGCTTCGCCAGCTCCGAAGATATCCTGCTGCACAAGCTGGTTTGGTAGCGAGGAGTGTTGACATCGGCCGGAAAGCGTACTACTTTCCTCGCAGGGGAACCAAAGGCCAGCACACACTTAACTGTTGATTAAAAACGGGTTTGGGCGAGCGGGCTCTGAAAAACCGGGGTTCAAGGGCCGTTGAGGGAGGCATCCTGCGAATCAGCGGATCGTCGGCTCAGCAGGCCGCATCTGTGCGAACGGCCTGCAAGAGAGGCCGTTTTTCTGGGATCAAGCCACTCGCCGTAACTACCAATCCATCAACAACAAAGTGTGCGATGGTCCTGCAGGGGAACCGACCAGGCTCGGTCATCGGTCATCATCCGAAATCGCATTAACCGCACGGAACACAGCGCACGTTAATGGAGGAGTCGATGACGATTACCAGGTGGTATCGCACTGCTCTCAACGTCGGCAACATCCTGGGGTCGATCGTGTCTCGGAAATTCGCGAGTCGGCCGCGTGACCGGGTGGTGGTCCGGCGGGACGTGCCTTGGACCGGCTCCATCCTCGAGGCACTTGAGCCGAGGATCGCACTGGCGGCATCGACCACAACCGGCCTGTACGCGCTGGCGGATGCGGCGGCGAGTCAGGCGCCTCGGCCGGCGTTGCTCGCGCGGATCGAGAAGGTAGCTGCGGCGGCCTATGTTTGGGGCCTACCCGCCGAGTTCATGTACCGCTTCGCCAACTACAACGAACTGGTGACGGCGCCGGTGAATACGTTGGCCTATAGCATGGAGCCGGCCGCGTGGAACAACGCGGCGACCAACGCGGGCGATTCGTCAGTCCTCTACATCAACGCTGAGCTCAACCTCACTCGCGGGGCGCTTGTCTACACCATCCCGCCCACCAACGCGGATTATCAGGTCACCCAGATCTTCGACAACTTCATCAACGTCGTCTCCGATCCCGGGACCCGAACGGTGCCGTCGAACGCGCCCGAGTCGTATCTGCTTGTCGGGCCGAGATCTCCGTATGCCCATCGCAAGAACGTGACCCTCCGCGGCTTTACATTCCCCGTGGTCACGCTCGACACCAACCGGGGCGAGATGCTGGTGCGGTTGCTCGCCGATACCCTGGCGGCCAACGGCAGCCCGACCTCGGTGGAGAACACGTACAACACCCTGGCGAAGAACTTCACGCTCAATACGCTTCGGCAGTTCCAGGCGAACGGGAACCAGCCGGTCGCGCCGAAGTCTTATGGCTTGATGACGCCGACGGCCGAGCAATTGCAGCGTGCACAGCGATGGCAGAACACGCCCACGAACGCGGTTGCCTTTTTCAAGCAGGTAGGGCAGTCGCTCCGGCTGAATCCGCTGCCGAACCGCTTGACGGGCATGGGCGGCACTCCCGTGTCCAGTCTACCCGCATACCTGACGCCACAGGCCACCGCGAGACGCCTCTACTTCGTCCCCTCGGCCGGGCAGCGCTCGACGCTGGCCCTGTTCCGCTCGATCGGACTGACGTCGACCGGATTCCGAATCCCCAGGGGTTGGGGGCCCGCCGAACTGGACGCCTTGCAGCAGGGGTTCGAGAACGGGAAGAATGCGGTCCAGGCGAAGCTGAAGACGCCGCCGACGTCGGCGACCAACTACTGGTCTTACATCAACCACGACTTCGGCACATATCCAAACACTCCCTCCGGTTATCAATATCGAGCCGTGGGTGTCATCGCGGGCGGATTCCCGAACCTGCCGATCGACGGGCTGTACGCGCCAACCTTCACCAACAGCAGCACGCTCGCGCCGTTGAACGGCAACAACACGTACGCGATCACGTTCACCTTGCCGCAGGCCGGCTATGCCAGCTACCCGGTGACGGGGATCGAACCCCCGCTGGCGTTGAACGCCGGCGGATCGCCGATCGGGTTCTGGTCGCTGACCCTGTACCAGCCGGATAGTTCCGAGGCGGCCGCGCCGTTCCTCTCGCAGGCGAGTGTGCTGAACACGGCGTACTCGACGGCTGCCACGCCGGTGCTCTCGATCGACACGACGGCGAACACGATCACCATCCCCGCCTCGAATCTGGGGGCGCTCTCGGCGAGCACCCCAATCATGTTCGGCGCCGGTGCGGGCGCGTATGGCCTCACGCCGGACGCGCCTTATTACATCGCGTCGATGCCGGTCCTGAGCGACGGCAACGCCACGTTCCAGATTTCGGCGCAGTGGAAGCAGGACCTTTCCAGCAACGGGGTGCCCATCCAGTATTCCGGCGGGCCGAATGGGATTGTGACGCTGAGCACCCCGCTCAGCGCGAGCACTCCGCTCGATCTCGGGGTGATCCAGCCGGTCTCTCAACTCGGTTCCACGCAAATCGAGGACGGGCAGCTCAAGGCCAACGATGGCTCCGTGCCGGGATTCCCGGCGGGCTCGTACACCATCTGGCTGTCACCGACCTTGCCGAATGGAGTCCCGGCCACGAACTGGATTCCCACGCCCTCGACGGCGTATCTGCAATCGATCTACGGCGACTCGACCACGCTGAACACCACGATCGAACCGATGATTCGGATGTACGACGCCCAGCCGGGCGACATGCCCCCTTCGATCCTGCCGTTGCCGCCCGGCGGGAACTATCCGGACGGCCTGCCCTCGAGCTACCTCTTCCCGCCCCTGGTCCAGATTTCATGACGACGCGGTTGTTCGCCGCGGCTCGTCCCCGACCGGAAGTCGCGATCGGGCCGTGAACGCGTACGCTCGCGGCGATGGCGGGTGCGGACCGAATTCACCGATTCAGGGGTCTCGGTCTGGACACCCGCCGCGTTCCGGGCGATGATCCCCAACGCCCTGGCTCGGGCCGACTCCCGATCCGAATCGGCGCTCCCGGGATATGACTTATGTCTGGAACTTGCTTGCGGTTTCCGCCGGGGCGTTATATAGGTAGGAATGGATCGAGCGGGGCCCGCCCCGTTCGCGAGTCGCCGGGGACGTGGCGAGGTCCAACGCGGTCGATGCGGCCCGAGGGGCTCGTCCCGGTGCGGCGCGGTGGAGCGCCGGGGGCGGGCGAGGTCGATTCGGTCGAACCTGGCGTCATTTCTCAAATTCCGGTCGTCGAGGGAAGGGAAGGGGGAGTCGCATGAAGTCGCGTCGAGCCTTCACGCTGATCGAGCTGCTGGTGGTCGTCGCCATCATCGCCGTCCTGATCGCCCTGCTGCTGCCCGCGGTGCAGGCGGCCCGCGAGTCGGCCCGGCGGGCCCAGTGTACCAACAATCTGAAGCAACTGGGCCTTGCCATGCACAATTACATGACCCAGATGGGGACTTTCCCCCCGCTGGTCTCCAACGGGAGTTTCAACGTCTGGGGCAACACCTACGGGAGCAATGGCCTGTACTTCGACCCCTGGCCGCTGGACTGGACCGCCTCGCTCCTTGGCCAGCTTGACCAGATGCCGCTGTACAACCAGCTCAACTGGTATGTCTCGTCGGGCTGGGCTGGGTTCGGCTCGGTCGGTTGGGATCCGCAGAATACTTCGGTCCTCTCGGTACAGGTCAAGACGCTCCTCTGCCCCTCCGAGAACCTCACCCGGCCCGCAATTGGTCCGGGGACGCGGAAGAATTACGTGGCCAATATCGGCGGCCCCGCCGATTTCTACGCCTGGAGCGGCATGCTCGTCCCGCTGAAAAATAACCCGCCGTTCGACTACTCCGGTGTCTACTGGAACCAGAACGTCGGCACCTTCGGCGCGGAGGGCGTCACCGATGGCCTGACCAACACCGCGATGTTCAGCGAGAGCCTCATCGGGACCATGCCGGCGAACCCCATCGCGCTTTCGGCGACCACTCGGGCGTCGACGTATGCCTTCCAGCTCACCATCCCGAATTACTGGGACATGGGCCCCGCCGGCGGTCTGAATGCCCTGCAATTTTATCGAACCTGCATGGCGATCCCGGGAACCTACACCTCGAAGAACCTCAGCGGGTCGATCACCTACCCGGTCAACGGCAACATCTGGCTCGCCGCCAACGCCGCGAGCTGCCTGAAG
>DAHZZC010000650.1 GCA_027435495.1 Planctomycetales bacterium | reverse complement strand
TCGACCGAGCCGCTGAACGCGCCAGGGTCGATACTGGTTCGGCTGTCCGCGAGCTGGGACTGATCTGGGAGACGCTTGTCCGATTGTGTCCGGCGCACTTCCGGAACCCGGCCGCCGTTCTTGCCCGGCACCCCCGGCCCGCCATACTGGAGGACAGGGTGCCGGGCCGATCGGGCTGAAAGCGGGCGCTCGCCAACGGGTTTGCGGCGACGCGTTGATGGTTCGCGGCAGGCCGGAGCAGGAAAGGCTGAAGAGGGATTCCGCCCATCGTGGACCGCGAGCACTGGTGAAAGATCCGCGCCGTCGGGCCGCATTTCTCGTTGGATATCCCCGCGGCACGACGGCGGATCAGGTCTTGCGGGTCATGGTATCGCGGCTGGGGCCGGAGTCCTGGCGCCGTCCGGTTTCCTGGACTTGTTCAGCTCGGCGATCCGGCCGCGAAGCCGGCGAGCTCGAGCTTCCAGGTCGGCAGCCTGGGCCTCGAGCTCGCGGATTGCTGGGAGGTCGTTCACGATGGCCTTGCCGGTCTCGGGACGAGGTTCGGCAGGCTGGGGGCTAGCCGCTTTCAGGGTATCGATGGCCGACTGGAGACGACGCCGAGGGCCGGCACTGAAGCCGCTGCTCTCGCGGTCGAGCCGGGCCTGGAGCGCCGGGAGAGCGCGGGTCAACTTCAGGTCAACCACCGCCGAGACGGCCCGGAGGCGGACCGACAGGTCGGGATCGTCAACCAGGCTGATCAGCAACTCCTGCAAGGCCGGGTCGTTTTTCGCCAGCCGAGGGAAGGCGCTGAGGGCGGTGGCCCGGAGCGCCGAGGGCTGGCCGTATCGGGAATAGAGGGCGGCCGTTTCGCGGGCCTTCGAGGCCGGGCCTTCGAGGAGCATGGCCAGCGCCCCGGCAGCGATCGTGTGCCGGTTGGACGGGACCTTCAGAGCGGCGTCGAGGAGCGTTAAGGCGTCGTCGACCTTCCAGGCGACCAGGCCCCGAAGAGCCGCGTTGCGGGCGCCGTAGGCTTCCTTTGGGTCCGCCCAGACAGCGCGGAGGATGGTCTCGGCGGCCGGATTGCGTCCGAGCTTTGCCAGCCCCTCGACCGCGGCGACCCGGACCCGCGCCTCGGGGTCGTGCGATGCCTCGACGAGCGCCGGGCGGAACGCCTCGTCGCCGTTGGCGATGCGCTCGACCATCTCGCGGCGGGCCGCGGGGGCCTTTTCCCGCTTCCAGGCGGCTGACATCGCCTCTACGATCGCCGAACGGCCCCGTGACCGCCCGGAGAGCGACCGCGCCGCTTCGAGCCTCGACAGGACCGCTGTCGCATTTTCCAGCTGATAGATGCTCTCGGCATCGGTCCTTGGAAAGTCGAGCCGCTTGATGATCCGCGCCTCGGGGTCGACCTGAACGAGCCTGGGCCGGTCCGTCGCCGGGATCACGAATTCCTGGACTTCGTCGTCGATCACGATGGGGATCGAGCGGACCCGGCCCGGGGCCTCGGCGATCTCCAGGGTTGTCGGCAGCCGGAACAGTGGTGTGAGGTCGTCGATCGTTTGGGTCTGCTCGATCCGGACCCGGACCGTCCGATCGGCGTCCTCGTAATGCCAGCGGACCTTCAACTCGGGATACCCGGCCCTGTAAACCCACTGCTCGAAGAACCATTTCAGGTCCTTGCCCGAGGCCGCCTCCATGGCCCGGCGGAAGTCGTCGGTCTCGACGACGTCGAAGGCATGGCTCGCGACATAGCCGCGGATGCCCTTCCACCAGGCCTCGTCGCCGATCAGGCCGCGGAGCATGTGCAGGACACACGCTCCTTTATTGTAAGTCACCGCATCGAACATATCATCGGGTGAGTAATATCGAGTCTCGACGATCGGCCGTCGGTAATCGCGGTCGGAGTGGAGATAACCTTCCATCTCCCGGTACATCTCGATCCGGAATTCCTGCTCGCCGAGGGCGTGCTCGGAGTAGAGCGGGCCGAAGTACGAGGCAAAGCCCTCGTTGAGCCAGATGTGCGACCAGTCCTTGCAGGTGAGCAGGTCGCCGAACCACTGGTGCGCCAGTTCGTGCGCGACCAGGCCGTCGGAGCTGTGCTCCAACTCGGCGATGGCGTCGTGAAGCGCCTCATCCGTCATCGTCGTTGCGGTGATGTTCTCCATCCCACCGCCGAACTCGGGGACGCAGACCTGTGCGTATTTGGCGTAGGGATAGGGCCGTCCGATCGCCCGGCCGAAGAACTCGACCATCCTCGGCGTCTTTCCCATGAACCGCCGCGCTGTTGCCTCGTCGACATCTCGGGCGACGTAGTAGTCGATTGGGAGGTCGCCGAGCCGGTCATGGTAGACGGCGAAGTCACCGATTGCCAGCGAGATCAGGTAGCTGGCGAACGGGGCGTCCATCTTCCAGTGGTAAGTGACGGTCGAGCCGGGACCGTCTTTTGTCTCGACGAGGAGACCGTTGGAAACAACCTTCAACGGCCTTGGCACGTTGACAATCATCTCGGTTGTGGCACGATCGTTGGGGTAGTCGTAGCAGGGGAGCCAGTGGTGGGTCTCCTCAGCCTCACCCTGGGTCCAGACGACCATTGGCCGGTCGGGATAGGCGGGATCGTGCGCGATGAACTTCATGCCCTTCTCGGGCGAGCCGGAGTAAGTCACGGCGAGGTCGAACGAGTCGTCGGGCCCGCGAGGATGGTCGAGGTCGACGATTAGCTTATCGCCCTCGCGGCGAAAATTGCAGATGATGCGGTTGGGCCCGATCGTCACGCGCTGGACCTTCAGGTCCTTGCCGCAATCGAGCTCAACCGACTTGAGGAAGGGGTGCAAGGGGCGGACGGTGTGGGTGACAGCGCCCCGGATTTCGTGGGCCTTCGTGTCGATGGTCAGCTCGGCCTTGATGTGCTGGACGTCGACGAACCGGAGCCGCTCGGGCCGCCTGAGAGTGTTGGCCGGGGCGAACGGGCGTCGGGTCGGGGCGGCGAACGGGCCCGGTCGGCGCTGGGCGCGGGCCTCGGACGCGACCGAGACTCCGGCAATCAGGGCCAGGACTGCGATCCGGATCCGTCGGGACGGGTGGGACATGGTGGTTCCTGATAGAATAAACCGGTTGGAGACGAAGCCCGCGCCGGTCCCAATCCCGGCGCCGCGGCTCCCTCCTCGGCCACCGTCGACGCCGGGGGAGAGTCCGGGCGAGATCGATCGGGAGGCAGCATGGATACGCATTATCACCGTTCTTTCAAAAGGATGCCAGGGCCGCTGGGGCGATCCGCGCATCGCCCGTTGGGGCCCGTTGTGGGCGGGGTGGTCTGCCCATGAACCGGCACGGATTCGCCCGGATCACCTGCGTCTCGATACGGGTCGCGATCGCTGATCCGACTGCCAACGCCGACGAGGTCGTTCGCGTTCTGGCAACCTGCCCTGAGAGCGACGTCGTCGTCTTCCCGGAGCTCTGCCTGACCGGTTACACCTGCGCGGACCTCTTCGGCCAGACCCGGCTGCTCGACGCCGCTCGTGCCGCGATTGGCCGGGTCGCGCTGGCAACCGCCGGGGGCCGGCAGCTCGTCGTCGTCGGTGCTCCGATCGCGGTCGCGAACAGCCTGTTCAACTGCGGCGTCGCGATCGCCAGCGGCGAGGTTCTGGGCATCGTCCCCAAGCAGTACCTGCCCAACTACAAGGAGTTCTACGAGAGCCGATGGTTTAGCCCGGCGGTTGGCAAGGAGCCGGCCGAGGTCGACCTCAATGGCCGTGGCGTTCCGTTTGGAATCGACCTGCTTTTTGAGGCGCCCGGGACGGGCCTGGTCGTCGGCGTGGAGGTCTGCGAGGACCTTTGGGTGCCGATCCCGCCGAGTGCCTTGCAGGCAATGGCTGGCGCGACGGTGCTGGCGAATCTCTCGGCGAGTAACGAGACGATCGGCAAGAGCCGATATCGGACCGACCTGGTGTCCGGTCAGTCGG
>DAHZZC010000649.1 GCA_027435495.1 Planctomycetales bacterium | reverse complement strand
CCGGTCGCACTCGGCCGAGGTCAGCGCCATCACCTTGTCAACGACGCAGTGCCGAGACGCCAGGAGAACTCGCTCGGCCAGTTCGGCGTGCGAATCGTGCGGCGTCGCGATGACGACCAGCTCGACCGCCGGGTCGTCGAGCGCCTCGTCGAGGCTCGCATAGCCGCGGATACTCTCGCCCCAGAGCGCGAGAGCCTCAGCGCGGACCTGGGGGTCGCGGGCCACGATCCCGTGCAGCTTCAGACCAGGCTGACGGCGGACCAGCGGAGCATGGAACGATCGACCGGCCAGACCGTGGCCGACGACGACAGTCGGGATCATAAGCGAGGGCTCCTCGGGACCGGATCTTCTGGTGAACGAACAGAATAACCCAGGAGGCACGACGATGCCCCCGGTCAACACCCGGATCCGCTCGGTTTGACCGCGCAGGGCCATTCCCGGATAATAAAAGCATGGCCCTTCATCCAATGGGATGGAACCCGCCTTGTCCGATCGAAAGGAGGCCGGGATGGCGAATCTGAACCGGGAAGAACCGCGAATCCTCGGTCCGATCCCCGGTCCGCTCGCGGCCGCCTGGCTCGAACGCGACCTTCGGGTGATGTCGCCCTCGTACACGCGGACCTATCCGCTCGTCGTCCGCCGGGCAAGAGGCGCGATGATCGAGGACATGGATGGCAACCTCTTCCTCGACTTCACCGCCGGAATCGCCGTCACCAACGCCGGACACTCGCACCCCAAAGTCGTCGCGGCAATCCGAAAACAGGCGGGCCGGCTGATCCACATGTCCGGAACCGATTTCTATTATACACCGCAGGTCCAACTGGCCGAACGGCTCGCCGCCATCGTCCCAGGGCCCGA
Organism: Planctomycetales bacterium; assembly: GCA_027435495.1. Lineage (GTDB taxonomy): Bacteria > Planctomycetota > Planctomycetia > Isosphaerales > Isosphaeraceae > JAKAUH01. The sequence continues at coordinate 15,397 of DAHZZC010000649.1, read as the reverse complement.
GCCCAAACGAGTCTTCTTCACCAACAGCGGCGCCGAGGCGATCGAGGCCGCGCTGAAACTCGCCCGCCGGCACACCGGCCGCAACCGGGCACTGGCCTTCATAAACGCCTTTCATGGGCGAACCTATGGTGCGATGTCGCTCTCAGGCTCGAAACCGCTCCAGCGCCGGGGATTCTCCCCGTTGGTCCCGGAGATCCACCACGCCCGATACGGCGACCTGGACAGCGTGCGTGCGCTCTTGAAAACGATCTGCCCGCCCGAGGAGTTGGCGGCCATCTTCGTCGAGCCGATCCAGGGCGAAGGGGGCTATGTCGTTCCACCGCCCGACTTCCTGCCAGGACTTCGGAAGCTCTGCGACGAGCACAAGGTTTTGCTGGTCTTCGACGAGGTACAGAGCGGCTTCGGCCGGACCGGTAAAATGTTCGCCGAGGAGCACTGGGGCCTCGCCGGCGACATCATCTGCCTGGCGAAGGGGATTGCCAACGGCCTCCCCCTCGGCGCGATCGTGGCGCGCGCCTCGGTGATGGACTGGCCGAGCGGTAGCCACGCCTCGACATTCGGCGGCAACCCGGTCGCCTGTGCCGCGGCGCTCGCCTCGCTCGACCTGATCGAGCAGAAGTATCGGGCGAACGCCGTTCGCCGCGGCGACCAGATGCGCAAGGGGCTGCTCGCGATGGCCGATCGTTATCCGTTCATCCACGATGTTCGCGGCCTTGGCCTGATGATCGGTGTCGAGATCCGCGGAACGGACGGTGAGCCCGACCCGCACCTGCGCGACACGATCATCGAGCTGGCGTTCCGGCGCGGGTTGTTGCTCCTGCCGTGCGGCCCGAGCACGATCCGGTTTTGCCCTCCGCTCTGTCTGACCGGCCGGCAGGTCGAGATCGGTCTGGGGCTGGTCGATGCCGCGATGGCCGCCGCGTTGGCGGGAATGCAGGCGGCACGAGAGGAACGGGAACAGGCGGTCGCAAGGGGAGGTGTCTGATGTCGACATCGGCGGAAATCGAGGCGCCCTCGGCTTCCGAATTCGAGTGGAAGCGGTGGCCCGAGACCGAGACCTTCGTCGAGGAGCGGATCGCCCAGGCGATCGAGGGGAATGCGTTCGCGCGCGAGCTGGCCGACCGGATGCCGGGCGAAACCGGAACGCGGTTCCCGATCTGGGTCGATCACCTCGTCCTCGGCGACACACCGGGGCAGACCGCGCGCCTGGAGGAGCTGGGCTACCGGCGACAGGCGATCCGATATCCGGTAAACGCTCCGGTGTTCGCCCACCCGGGCGGGATCTTTCCGAGAATCGCCGTTCGAGGGCAGGGGCCCGAGGTCGCCGAGGTCGCGATCAAGGTGGATTCGGTCGCGGCCTTCTCCCGGACGCATGACCTCGGCCTGGAGATCGCCGGTCAGCCGATGGGACCTTACCGGATCGGCCGGATTCCGGGCGATCCGACGACCCTCGCGGTCGTCGAGCGGCGGGCCTATCTGGGCTTCGAGCCGTACCCCGGCGAGATGGCCCGCAACGGCCGGATGAGGCCGCAGGCCGCCCGAGATGCCCTCGCGGCGCTGGATCTCTGGCGGGCCCGACATCGCAAATTCGAGGACGACGCCGAGGGCTTCGACACTACCGAGTCGACGCTCGACCGTCTGATCGAGCTGGCCGGCTCCGTCGACCTGGCCTGCCACCTGGTCTTTGAGGCCGAGCGCGAATACTGGGAGTCAAGAAACACCGCCGCCCGGGTGCAGAAGTCCCGACAGGACCGGCTCGGCCTCGGCTGGGCGAACCACGATCACCACACCTTCCGATGCTCGCGGCGGTTCTTTCCCCGTGTGATGAGAATGTTCACCCGACTGGGCTTCCATCTCCGCGAGCGGTTCCACGCCGGAGCACATGCCGGATGGGGGGCGCAGGTCCTGGAGCATCCCGTCACCGGAATCGTGATCTTCGCCGACCTCGACCTCGCCCCCGAGGAGGCGACCGAGGACTTCGCCCACCAGTCCCTGCCCGACCTCCCGAAGCCAGGGACGGTCGGCCTCTGGGTCGCCCTGCACGGCGAGTCGATCCTCGGGGCCGGGATGCATCACCTGGAGGCACAGTTCGACTTCGACTCGCTTCGCGACGGACTGAAGGCCGAGGCCGGGATCGAGACAATGAAGCCGTTCTCGGATTTCCCGTTCCTCCGCCAGGCGTTCACAGCCGGCGAGCGATGGCGGGTCGCACCGGACCGGGCCGATCGGGCGGTCCACGCCGGCTGGATCACGACCGAGCAGGCCGAGAAGTTCATCCGTGAAGGAACGATCGGGAGCCACCTCGAGAACCTCCAGCGCCGGGAGGGCTTCAAGGGCTTCAACCAGCAGGCCGTCAGCGCGATCATCGCCGCGACCGATCCCAGGCTTCATTAACTATCCCCAAGGGACAAAGAGGCACAGAGGTCGAACCAGGATGAAAAAGACGATGGTTCCCAGTCTCTCGTGCTGGAATTTGGAATTCGGAATTTGCCCTCGGCGTCTCTCTGTCTCGGTGGTTCCTTCCCATGAATGATCTGGCAGCCCAGGAGGAACAGATCCGGCAAGGCGGCGGCCCCGAGGCGATCGCCCGACAGCATGCCCGGGGCCGCAAGACCGCGCGCGAACGGATCGCGGACCTCCTCGACCCCAACTCCCCGACTCTGGAACTCGGCCTCTGGGCCGCCTACCGGATGTACGAGGAATGGGGCGGCGCCCCGGGCGCAGGAGTGGTCACGACGATCGGCTCGGTCCACGGCCGTCGCGTCATGGTGATCGCCAACGACGCCACCGTGAAGGCCGGCGCCTGCTTCCCGATGACCATCAAGAAGATCCTCCGGGCGCAGGAGATCGCCGGAATCAACGGCCTTCCGCTGGTCTACCTCGTCGATTCATCGGGCGTCTTCCTGCCGATGCAGGACGAGGTCTTCCCCGACGTCGACGACTTCGGCCGGATCTTCCGCAACAATGCCGTTCTCTCCGCGCGGGGTATTCCGCAGTTCGCCGCGATCATGGGAAACTGCGTCGCAGGCGGAGCGTACTTGCCCGTCCTCTGCGACACGACGCTGATGACCGAGGGCTCCGGCCTCTACCTGGCCGGTCCCGCTCTGGTGAAGGCGGCCATCGGCCAGGAGATCTCGCACGAGGAACTCGGCGGCGCAAAGGTCCACGCAGCATTCAGCGGTACGGTCGATTACCGAGAGCCCGATGACGAGGCCTGCCTCGCTCGCCTCAGACGCCTGATCGCGCTTCTCCCCCCGGACCCCGATCCCGCGCCGATGCGGACAGCCGTCACGCCGCCTGCGAGGCCCGCCGGCGATCTCGCCGCGATCGTCAAATCCGACCCGTCCTCTCAGTACGACGTCCGCGACCTGCTCACCGCGATCCTCGACGCGAGCCAGTTCGACGAGTACCGTCCCGAGTTCGGTCGAACCCTCGTCTGCGGTTTCGGCCGGATGGGTGGCATCGGCCTGGGGATCGTCGCGACGCAGCGGCTCAGGTTCAAGCCCGAGGGCGGCGGGCCGCTCCAGTTCGGCGGCGTCATCTACGGCGACAGCGCCGAGAAGGCCGCCCGGTTCGTCCTCGACTGCAACCAGTCGCGTCTGCCGATCCTCTTCATCCAGGACGTCAACGGCTTCGACGTCGGCCGAGACGCCGAACGCAACGGGATCATCCGCCGCGGGGCGAAACTGGTCAGCGCCGTCAGCAACTGCACGGTCCCCAAGCTAACGATGATCGTCGGCCACTCCTTCGGCGCCGGGCATTACGCCCTCTGTGGCCGGGCTTTCGACCCCCGATTCCTCTTCGCCTGGCCGACCGCCCGATACGCCGTGATGGGTGCCCAGCAGGCCGCTCGGACGATGCTCGACGTCAACGTCGCGGCCCTGAAGCGGCAAGGGAAGCAGGTCAACGACGCCGAAATGTCGGCCATGAGCGAAGACCTCCGCCGCCGCTACGATCAGGAGACCGACATTCGCCACGCCGCCGCACGAATGTGGGTCGACGCCATCATCGATCCGGCCCAAACACGCGACGTTCTGACGATCGCACTCGACATCGCGGTTCGCCGGCGTGACGTCTCGCCGATCACAACCGGCGTCTTTCAGGTTTGATCGACGGTGGCCATCACTCCTCCGCGCCCGTCTCCTCGCTGGAACGCCGCCGCGCGACCTGGCCGGGAACCGGCAGTTGACCGGGCGTCCGGGCGAGAACGCGTTCCTCGCCGGAGGCGTCCAGGAACCGGGCCACGAGGGTCAGCGGCGGGGCGTCCTCGGGCCAGTTACGGAACTCCGAGTCCTGGAGTAGCAGGAAACGGCTCTCGTCGCCAGGCAGGTAGCGGAGGAACCGAGGGCCCGGGATCTGCCGAACGGCTCGACCGGTGTAGAACATCAGGTCGGGCTGTCGCCAGTCGTGGACTGTGTAGATGGGCCACTTGCGCGGGACCCACTGGCCGATGGCGCGGCCCCACGGGCCCTGGCTGAGCCGGTAGTTCCACTCGGGGGCAAAGTAGCCCCAGTGGGCCAGCTTGAGGCCGGCGGCCATGATCAAAAGCGTCACCAGCCCGCGCCGCGAATTGGCCGAGGCGAGCGCCGACCAGCCCAGCCCGGCCACCACCAGGCCCATGATCGCGATCGCGATCCCCAGCGGCCGGTAATACGGCATGGTCACCATCCAGAGGAACGAGCCGAAGGTCATGGCGAAAAGCCAGAGAGCCATCGTCCCGGCGAGTGCCGCCTGAAACCACATTCGCGGTCCGGCGGAGAGCGTCCGCTTCCAGGCGAGGTCGAGTCCTGCGGCCGAGGCGACGGCCAGCCCCGCGATCGCGACGACCCGCGCCGGAGCGCCGAGGCCAGGCACGAGCGTTCCGGCGATGAGGGCGACAACCGTCGCCTGGGCCCATCCCTTCACCCAGGCCCGTCCCACGCCCGGCCACGAGGCCCGGGCCGAGCGCGCCAGAATCATCGCGGCAAACGGCGACCAGGGGAGGGCCAGCAGCAGCACCGCGATCGGGAGCGAGGGGTCGAGTCCGCGCGTCAGCGGCAAGGTCAGCGCCGAGGCCCACCCCTGCGCGGTTGCCGCCCGGATCGCGGCGATCGACCAGCCAATGGCGACGGCCAGCACGGGGAGAATCAGACGGGCCGAAAACGACGAGCCTCGACGTCCAATCACAAGGATCACCAGCGCGATCAAAAGCAGAGGCGGCCATCCACCGGCGAGGAACGCGACTGAGGCCCACAATCCGGCCGACCAGTCGGCCCCCCGACTGAGCAGTCTCTCCACGGACGCGACCGTGGCGACGCCGAGGATCAGGTCGAGCCCCGCGGAGGTCGGGCTCCCGACCATCGCCTCGAATCCCGCCCCGGCGGATCGGTGAATCATCGCGAGCGAGCCGAGCCAGCACGCGGCGGCCCAGATTCCCGCGCGATATCCGAGGGCTCGATGCATCCCTCGGGCGAGCAGCCATCCGCCGAGGACCGCCGCGATCGCCGAGGGCCACCGGACGGCCTCCGAGGTCGGCCGCCAGGACGGCATCTGCCGGCTCAGACCGAGACTCGGCAGCACCTCCGCCGGCCAGAGGTCGGGAGCCCAGTATCCGTAGACCTGCCCCATCGGCGCCGGTGATCCGCCGGTCGCCAGCGCCAGCCGGCCTTCCGCCGGGCTGACGTCCAGCCCAGCCGCCCCGATCAGCACGAAGCCGACCGCCAGGAGGGCCGTCGACAGATCCAGGCAGGCGCGGTCCGAGAGGCCCCACGGCGTCATCGCGACGGCGTCCACCCGTGTGGTCCGGCCCCGGGTCGTCGGCGCCGGAGTCGTTGAGATCGGGTCAGTCTCCATGCTCCGCCTCCTTGCGCGGGGCCGCCGCCGTCGGTTCGCCGGCCGGCTCGATCGGGCCCTCGGGCTCGACCGCTTCCCTGCGCTCCTCGGGGCGGTTGCGGTCGAGCGTCATCGCCACTTTCGGAAGTCGGGGCTTGGTCTTCACCATCGCGTAGATGTACCCGGGGAGCAGGCCATAATGATAGGTCTGGCGATTGAGCTCCGCGGCCACATCCTCGGGCGTCCAGCCGTCGCGCTCGAACCGATAGAACGCCACCGAGGCGCCCGTCCGGCAGGTCCCCCGGGCGCAATGCACCAGCGCCGGGCGTCGCTCGGGATCGTCCAGGATCTTCAGAATCTCGCGGAACTGCGACTCCTCGCCCAGTCCGTCTCCCGGCATCGGAAGGTTCACGAAGTCAACCCCGATCCGGCCCGCAAGAGCCCGCTCGGCCGCCATCTCCTCGCCCGGCCATTGCAGGTTGATAACGGTCCGAATACCGTACCGATCGACGGCCGCCGTGAGCTGCTCGGGCGCAAGCTGGCCGCTCCGGTAGAGGATCCCACGCTTGCCCTCGTCCCAGTGGTCCCAGGCCAGCCGTCCCTGCCGATCCAGCGTGATCAGCCAGGCGGCGAGCAGCACCGCGGAAATCGGGACGAGTCCCCAGAGCACTCTTCGCATCGACTGGTTCCCCGACGGACCGCCCAGAGCCCCGGAAAGCGCGCAATCGCACCGCCGGTTCCCGAAGTCGGCGCGGGATGGTAGGCCAGATCGCCCGGGGGGTCAATCCGAAGATCGTTCACCACAACCCGAGATCTCTGTGCCTCTGAGTCTCTGTGGTTGATTCGGATGTTCACAACAGAGACACAGAGAATCGGATTACCAGGCCATTTCGGGTTGTTCTCTGTGCCTCTGTATCTCTGTGGTTGATTTGGATTTGTTGGATTTTCACCACAGAGACACAGAGGCACAGAGAATTGAGTTTCAAGATCTATCCGTCTTTTTTGGTTATTCTCTGTGTCTCTGTGTCTCTGTGGTTGATTTGGATGATTTCGCCGGCGAGCCGATCGGCCAGGGTTTCGACCCTCACATCGGGATCGATCGGGAGCGATCGGACTTCCGCGAGCCCGCGGAACCAGGTCGCCTGGCGCTTGGCGAACTGTCGCGATCGCGTCTGGATCTGCTCAATCGTCTGGTCGAGCGTCGCCCGGCCTTCGAGCATATCGAGGACCTCGCGATAGCCGATGGCCTGGGCGGCGATCGGGCTGAGTGGTCGATCGGCGTCGCGCAGGGCCCGGACCTCCTCGACGAATCCCTTCTCGAAAAACGCGACCACGCGACCGTCGATCCGCTCGTAAAGCCGCTCGCGGGGCGGTTCCAGAGCGATGACCGGGACCGTCGCCGGTGCCACCTGATGATGCTCGACCTGCCAGTCGCTCAGCGGTCGACCGGTCATCGCATGGACCTCCAGCGCCCGGATCACCCGTCGCCGATCGTTCGGATGGAGCCTCGCAGCCGACCTTGGGTCGATCGCGGCAAGGCGGGCATGCATCTCGGCGTCGCCGATCGCCTCGGCCTCGACTTCGAGCTGCCGCCGAAGTTCCGCGTCGGAGCCTGGCCCGTCGAAGAGGCCGCGGAGCAGCGCCTTGAGGTAAAGAGCGGTCCCGCCGACGAAGAGTGCCCGACGTCCGCGCGCCTCGATCTCAGCGACCGCGACGCGAGCCCAGCCGAGAAAGTCGGCCACGCTCGCCGATTCCCAGGGCTCGATAACGTCGATCAGATGATGCGGGATGCCGCCTCGTTCCTCTGGCGTCGGCTTGGCCGTGCCGATGTCCATCCGCCGGTAGAGCGTTGCGGAGTCCATCGCGATGACCTCCGCGCCCAGGCGATGGGCCAGTGCCACGCCAACGGCCGACTTACCCGAGGCTGTCGGACCGGTCAGATAGATTGCCCGGTGGAAGGGATTCTCGGTCATCGTCGCTGGATCGATCGGCGAGGTCGGAGACGACCGACTTGCCGCCCGCGCCACGGCGGACGTAACATCGCGGTCGGACGTCCCCAATCGTTGCCATTCTCCCAGATGAGCCGGGCGGCGTCAGGACCGGACGCGACCAGGAGCCGCCGCTTGTCCCGCAAACCCCGACGCCGATCCACCCCGGCCACAAAGCCAACATCGCCCCCGTCGCCACCGGAGCCCCCAAAGCCTCCCGAGGACCCCGATCGGCACCGGCTCTTGACGATTCTCGGGGTCCTCGCGCTGCTGATCGCCCACTATGGAATGTCGGCCCGGAGCCTGCTCGGCGAGAACCCGACCGTGGACGAGGTCGCGCACCTGCCGGCGGGCGTGACCTACTGGCAGACCGGGACGTTCAAGCTTTATCACCACAATCCGCCCCTCTTCAAGCTGGTGGCCGCACTGCCGGTGGTCCTCTCTCACCCGGAGATGGAGGGCCTGTACCAGCTTCGAAGCTGGCGGTCGAAATCGCCCTCCCAGGCCACGTTCTCCCAGTTCTTCGTGGCGACCAACGCCGAGCGCTACTTCGAGTTGTTCGACCTCGCACGGCTGATGATGCCTATCTTCACGGTGATCGGCGGCGTCGTCGTCTTCGCCTGGTCCGCCCGGCTCTACGGGCAACTCGCCGGGCTTTTGAGCCTGGCCCTCTGGACGTTCTCGCCGAACATCCTGGCGCACGCGAGGCTCGTCACGTCCGACGCCTGCTCGACGGCCCTGGGCGCAGCGGCCACTTACGTCTTCTGGCGATACCTCCATCGGCCGACCTGGCGATCGGCCATCGCCTCGGGCGCGATGCTCGGCCTGGCGCAGCTTTCCAAATTCAGCATGCTTTTGCTCTACGCGATCTGGCCGTTCCTCTGGGCGGCTCACGCGATCATGGTGGAGCGGACGAAGGAATCCGGCTGGCGACCGCTCCTCTCGCGAGGGATCGGCCATGGCCTCGCCGTCGTTGCCATCAGCATCCTGACGATCGACGCCGGCTACTTCTTCGAGGGTGTCGGACGCCCACTGGGCTCGTTCGAATTCGGTTCGCAAACGCTCACCGTTGCGGTCCCGCCGGGGGTCGCGCGTCCGCACAGCGAGAATGAACTCCTGGAGGCGACCTGGCAGTTCCGCGTCAATCGCTTCCGGGGAAGCTGGCTCGATCGACTGCCGGCGCCGCTGCCCGAACATTATCTTCTCGGCTTCGACGAACAGAAGATCGAGGCCGAGGGCATCCCCGACCGCTACTTCCGTGCTGCCGAACTGCGGAAGAGCCGGCCGCCCGCCGAGGTGGCCGCCTACGTCGACGAACAACGCCAACTCCCCCAGACCACCGACGAGCGGACGCAGGGCTACACCGTCTACCTCGACGGCGAACTACGCAACACCGGATGGCGCAGCTACTATGTCCGGGCGATGCTCTACAAGGTCCCCGAGGGGACGCTGCTCCTGTTCGCGCTCTCGATCGCGGTTCTGATCGTGATCAGAAAGACGCCGGCCGGATGGTTCGACGAGCTGGCCCTGCTCACGATCCCCGCCGTGATCCTCTTCTCGATGACCTTCCTGACCGACATCAACCTCGGCCTCCGGTATGTCCTCGGCGTCTTTCCGTATCTCTTCGTCGCGATCGGAAAGGTTGTGCCGTGGTCCCTGGAACTCCGCGAGCCCTGGCGACGGCTCAGCGGAGGGATCGTGGGCGGGTTGCTGATCCTCACGCTCTCAGCCTCGATCGGGATCGCGCCCAGCTATCTGGCGTACTTCAACTGGGCTTCAGGCGGGCCGGATCGCGAGCCCGTTCGGCTGATCGACAGCAATCTGGACTGGGGCCAGGACCTTGTCGGTCTTCAGCGATGGTGCAGGGCCAACATCCCCAACCAGCCGATCGGTCTGGCATACTTCGGGCAGTTCACTCCCTCGATCTTCGCACTCCGGGGCGAGCCGTTTCCGTGGTTCCTGGCGCCCGCCCGTCGAGGGACGGTCGTTTCGATGTCTGCCAGCCCGAACGCGAACCTGATCGGCCCGGCGCCCCGGCTCCAACCCGGCTATTACGCGATCAGCGCGACAATGCTTCACGGCCTGCGATGGCGGCAGTACGACCCGGCCCCACTCGAAAGGGCCCCGGCCGCCGTCCAGCCGCTCTGGAGCTTCGAGAATCACGCCGTCGATTACTTCCGCCTCTTCCGCCCGATCGCCCGGATCGGCCACTCGATCTACGTTTATCGCCTGGGCGAGCAGGACGCCGCCCTCGGCAATGCCGAGCTCGACAAACCGCCTCCAGGCCGCGAAGGCTTACGGTAGCCTCCGGCAGACATAGACCTGCGCCAGATCGTCCTCGGACGTCGGCCCGAAGAGGACGTCCGCCTCGAAGCCAGCCGCTCGGAGGCGATCGAGGAAATCAGCGCCGAACTCGGTGAAGACCGGGTAGCCCCAGTCGCCGCCGGGGTGGCAGATCCGGGGCGCCAGGTCCTCGACTGTCCCATCGGGGCGAAGGACCGCACGCGGATAGGTCTGCTCGACGCCAGGCAGAACGGGGATCGTGAAGACGTGTCGCCCACCCGGGACAAGCACCCGCCGGATCTCGCCGAGCGCCGCGTCGAGGTCCGGAACGTGCTCCAGCGTCTCGGAGGTCAGCACCAGGTCGAAGAAATTGTCGGGGTAGGTCAGCCGCGTGAGATCCTCCGAGCGAACGCCCTCGACGACCGCTCCAGGCGAGGCTTCCGGCCGATAATCCGAGGCCGTAAACCTCGGCAATCGGGCGAGGAAGTCATGCAAGCCGTCAATCCGGTTGACCTCGGCGACCCGAAGCGAGCGGGCCTCAGGCGACACGACCCATTGAGCAATCGACGACGCCGGGGCAGGGGGGATGCCGACAGGGTAGAGGTTCAACACGACCCGCGCCAGGCGTCGGCAGCGAAGTTTGGCACCGCAGCCGGCGCAATCGCCCGACTCCTTCCTGACCAGGGCCTCGGTGAGCCTGGGCGAGAGGCCCCAGAGTTCAGCGAGACGCGGTGGAATCACCCGGCGGCGATCGATCATCGGCCGGGTCCGCCCGCAGACCGGGCACCGCTCGATCTTTCCCCGGACGACCGAGCCAAGGTACTCGCGGGCGGCCCATCCGAAATGATGGGCGGCATTCCAGCCGGGGAGGAGAAGCCGCTTCAGCCAACCGGGGATCGGCTGGGGCATGGTCAGGCCACCGCGTAAGGGATCTTCGTATATTCCAGCAGAATCGATTCGATGATCGTTCGGATCTCTTCTAGGGAATCCATCGAGTGATCTCCTCGGCTTGCGGGTCGTTGCCCATTACGCCCAGGACAGAGATCGGAACGGACGCTCACCGGCTCAAGATCATAGCATCCCGGCTCAACAGGCAGTAGCGCCGACTCGCTTTCCCGCCCGCCGGAGGCTCCGCTTGACCGGTTCCCATCCCAAATCTTAACATTCACCGGGATTTGAGCAGACGCGAGGAGTCTCACGAGCGTTCCGCCCCGCGCGGACGTCCAGGGGTTGTACGGATGAAGAAGCAGTCGTCGCGTGCCCGGGCCCAATCGACAACGCCGGTGCGCCACCAGCTCGAGCACGAAGTTCCGACGGTGATCCATAACCCCGAACAGGACATGAACGCCCTCGCCCGGTGGGTCCACCACGCGATGCTCGAGCCCGGCCGATACCTCGGCTGGCCGCTCACCGTCCTTGGTGTTCTGGCCATCGTCGCGATGGCACTGACCTTCGGCTCCAGCCGGACCCCGCCCGAGGCCGCACTCTGGAAGAAGATCGAGTCGGCCACCACCCCCGCCGAACGCGTCGAGATCGCGAAGAAGGACCCCAAGTCGCCGCCCGCCACCTGGACCCTCCTTCAGGCCGCCACCTCCTTCTATAACCAGGCCCTCACCGAGATGCCCGCCCAGAAGGACGAGGCGGCCACCGCCCTCAAAAAGGCCCTCGACCTCTTCGACCAGGTCGCCAGGGACGCACCGCACGACTCCCCACAGGCCCGCCTCGCCGCTATCGGCAAGGCTCGCACCCTCGAAATGCGCAACGACCTCTCTCACGCCATCGAGCAATACCAGCTCGTCGCCAGGGAATGGCCCGGCACACCCGAGGCCGACGAGGCCCGTCACTTCGCCGAGGCTCTCCAGGATCCGCAGGCGACCCAATTTTACAAGGATCTCTACGCCTACAAGCCGAAGGAGGTCACCCTCCCGCCCGAGGGAAGCGTGAACCTGCCGGCCACCGGCCCAATCACTCCACCGACGGCTCCTGGCGACGCCCAGGCCCCGACCCTTTCGCCCGGGATCGAGGCGATCCCCGGGATGCCTCAGATCCTCGACCGTCAGGCGCCTCCGCCCAGGGCTGAGGAGAAGAAGGACCTTCCCACCGACGTCTTCGCTCCTCCGAAGGCCGGTGAGGCGAAGCCGAAGAAGTGAGGGGACGCACCGGCCCCTCGATCGAACCTCACCGCCTCGAGCGCGACAACGAACGATGTGGCCTCCACCCCTCTCGGAAACGCCCCAGGAATTCGAGGTCAAGCCGCGCACCGACGGTAAGCGGATCGACGCCTACCTCGCCAGTCGATTCACGGATTACTCTCGCGCCGTGATCCAGCGGGTCATCGACGCCGAGGCCGTCCTGGTCAACGGCCGGCCCGTGAAATCGTCGTATCGGGTCCGCTCGGGCGACCGGATCAACATCCGGCTCCCCGAGCTTCCCGACATGACGCCGAAGCCCGAGGACATCCCCATCGAGGTCATCCATGATGACCCCTCGCTCACCGTTGTGAACAAGCCGCCGGGAATGGTCACGCACCCGGCCAAGGGGAACTGGAGCGGCACCCTCGTCAACGCGATCCAGTTCCACTTCGACACACTCTCGACCCTCGCCGGAGAGAACCGTCCCGGGATCGTCCACCGCCTCGACCGCGACACCACCGGACTTCTGGTCGTCGTCAAGGACGAACTGGCGCATCGCCGCCTGGCGCTGCAATTTGAACTGCGGCAGGTCCACAAGGAATACCTGGCGATCGTTTACGGCATACCCCAGCGCGACAGCGACGAGATCGACCGTCCGATCGGCTTCCACCCAACCGTCCGCGAGAAGATGGCGATTCGGTCGCCCGAGGACGGCGGCAAGCCCGCCTCGACCTTCTACGAGGTGATCGAGCGGTTCCGCGACTTCGCTCTCGTCCGATGCCGGCCCAGGACCGGCCGGACCCATCAAATCCGAATCCACCTGACACACATCGGCCACCCGATCGTCGCCGACCGGATGTACTCGGGCCGAGACCGGCTGACTCTCGCCGACATCGCCCGCCCCGAGGCCCTGCGGCACCTTGCCGACGAGGAGGCCGCGTCGGTCCTCATCGACCGCCAGGCCCTTCACGCCCACAAGCTCCGCTTCCGGCACCCGATCACCGAGGCGCTCGTCGATCTGACCGCCCCGATCCCCGCCGACATGGAGCGGACCCTGGCCGCCCTCCGAACCCATCGCGCCCGATGACTCCAGCCGCGGGCCGCGAGGCGATCTCGGACAAGAGCCGCTTGATTCTCCGTCTCGGCGGTCTAGAATGATCAAATTCCGCGCCTCGTCGTGCGCGTTGGGCAGACGACGGAGGATCGCGGTCCGGCCGACTCCATCGAACCTAAGGAGGCCCCTCGATTGAACATCCGCCCCGCGCGCGTGGGTGACGTCCCTGCCATTTACGAGCTGATCCGGACCTTCGCCGAGCGAAGGCTCATGATCCGTCGGTCGATGGGAGAGTTGTACGAGTCGATCCGCGAGTTCCTCGTCGCCATTGACGACGACGGTCGTGTGGTCGGTTGCGTCGCCTTGCACGTGTTCTGGGAGGACCTGGCCGAGCTGAGGTGCCTGGCGGTCGATGAATCGCTCCAGGGTCGAGGCGTCGGGCGATGGCTCGTCGACGCCTGCTGGGAATCCGCCCAGGAGCTTCAAATCGGGACCGTCTTCACCCTCACGCACGCGGCTGGGTTCTTCGAGAGGTGCGGGTATCGGCAGGTGGAGAAATCCGAGCTGCCGCACAAGATCTGGAACGAGTGTGTCCGCTGCCCGCTCTTTCCCAACTGCCAGGAGATTGCCCTGGTCCGGACGCTGGATCCCGAGCGGTTCTCCGTCAACGGGACGACCGAGTCGGTGGTCGTCGGGGCCTGAGCCTCCCATCCGAGCCCGGAAGAGGCCCGATGCGTCTCCAACCGTGTCTGATCGGTGCGGTCGTCGGACTCGCGACGGCCGCCTTGATGCTCGTCACCGAGCCGATGCTGGCCATCGTCTGGGATGAGGGATACACGCTCGGCCGCGAGGCGAGGCTCCGCGACTGGTTCCGCGCCCTCGCCGATCCCCCCGGCTTCGCCGCCCGATGGCGACCCCCAACCGCCGAACTCGTCCAGCAGGACGGCTCCCCGCCGCCCCGTCCCGATCGGATCGACTCACGAGGCAAGCTGCTCACCGATCCCGATGTCCTCGCCTGGTTCTGGCCGTTCGCCCGCGAGGAGCCGCACGGCCATCCGCCGTTCTATGCCCTGCTCGGGCTGGCCGGCGACGTTCTGACGCCCCATCGCGCCAACCTCAAGCGCGCCCGCTTCGGTCCGATTCTACTTTTCAGCGTGACCGCTGGCGTGATCTTCGCCTTCGCGGCCGGTCGGTGGGGGAAATGGCCGGCAGCTCTCGCGGTGGGGTCGTGGGTGTTGCAGCCGAACCTCTTCGCCCACGGGCATTATGCCGCCTACGACGCCGTTCTCGCCTCACTCTGGGTTCTGGCGGTCGTCGCCTTCTGTCGAGCGGCCATTCCTGGGCCGGAGCCGATCGGGCGCCGGTCGCGATGGGCCTGGACGGTCGCCCTTGGACTGATCCTCGGCTGCGCGGCGGCCGACAAGCTGACCGGGTGGTTCCTTCCCATCCCGTTCCTGGCCTGGACCGCCTGGCGTCGTGATAAGTTAGCTCTCGGGATTCTCCTGATCGCGACAGCAATAGCCGGAATCGTTTTGTTCGCGATGGTTCCTCCCTGGTGGACCGATCCAATCGGCGGGGTCGAGCGGTTCCTCCGGTCCAACCTCGGCCGGGCCCGGACGATCCCGATCCGGGTCGAGTTCCTGGGGACCATCTACGAGACCCCTCGGCAATCGCTCCCCTGGTACAACACGATCGCCTGGACGGCAATGGTGACGCCGGTCGGATTCCTGGCCTTCGCGTTGGTCGGTCTGGTTTCGGCCGTGGTGAGGCGTCGTGAGGAGCCGATCGGTCCCCTGATCCTCACCCACTGGGCGTTCCTGATGCTTCTCCGGTCCATGCCGCACACGCCCGGCCACGACGGCGTCCGCCTCTTCCTGCCGGCGTTCGGGATGATTGCCTTGCTGGGCGGGATCGGCGCCGGTGCCCTGGTCACCTGGTCGCTTCGATGGGGGCGCGCGGCGGTCGTCGCCGCGATCGCCGAGGGACTCGTCGGGCTCTCGGTGATGATGCCGGTCCCGCTCTCCTACTTCAGCCCGGCGGTCGGCGGGCTCCCGGTCGCGGCGGCGGTCGGGATGGAGCCCACTTATTACTGGGATGCGCTCGTCCCCGAGGCCCGCCGATGGCTGACC
>DAHZZC010000648.1 GCA_027435495.1 Planctomycetales bacterium | reverse complement strand
TCGCAGCCGGCATAGAAGCGGTGGTGCGGGATTCCCTCGGCATATTTGTCAGTCAGTAGGTTTGCCATGGCGCACTGAGTCGCCAGTGACGAGTAGTTCTCGCTGGCGATCAATTTGATGTTCGACCGCTGGTCGGCCAGTTCCTGGACAATCGACCGAACGACCTCTGGCGAGACCCGGGCCACCGTGTCGAGATTCGCCAGGTAGGCGAGGAAACCGGGCGCGACGTTGGAGAGGTCTTTCGACTGGAGATAGCGATCGAGGAGGGAGGACGCCATGGGGGAGGCTCGCGTCGGAGAGTTCGGGTGGGATCGAGTGATCGCTGTTCGGACCGCGATCCCTCGTTATAATGTGGCCCGCGATGACAATTCGGAATTGTAACGGCGGGGGCCGACCCCGCTCAAGAGACGCCGCGACGGGAGGGTTCCGATGGCGATCGAGCTGACGCCGGGGAAGACGCGGATCGGATGGATCGGGACGGGCGTGATGGGCTCGTCCATGTGCGGCCATCTGATCGCCGCCGGATACGAGGCGACCGTCTTCAACCGATCGGCTGACAAGGCGAAGTCGCTCGTCGAAAAGGGGGCCAAGCTCGCGACGTCGCCCTGCGGGGTCGCCGAGTCGTCCGACGTCATCTTCACAATCGTCGGCTACCCGCGAGATGTTCGAGAGGTCACACTCGGCGATCAGGGAACACTTGCCGGTGCCCGAAGTGGTTCGATCCTGGTCGACATGACCACCAGCGAGCCGGCGCTGGCCGTCAAGATTGCTGAGGCGGCGAGGGCTCGGGGAGTCCATTCGGTCGACGCGCCGGTCTCCGGCGGCGACATCGGTGCGCGAGAGGCTCGGCTCTCGATCATGATCGGCGGGGAGAAGGAGGTTGTCGAGGCCCTGCGTCCGCTCTTCGAGGTGATGGGCAAGACGATCGTCCATCAGGGCCCCGCCGGCGCCGGCCAGCACACCAAGATGGCCAACCAGATTCTTATCGCCACCAACATGATCGGCGTCTGCGAGGCGCTGCTCTACGGTTACAAAGCCGGGCTCGATCTGGAGGTGGTCCTCCAGAGCGTCGGCAGCGGGGCGGCGGGGTCTTGGAGTCTGAACAACCTCGGCCCTCGAATGATCGCGGGGAATTTCGAGCCAGGTTTTTTCGTCGAACACTTCCTCAAGGATATGGGAATCGCGCTGGCGGAGTCTCGGCGGATGAACCTCAGCCTGCCGGGCCTTGCCCTGGCCGAGCAACTCTATCGGGCTGTCGCCGCGCAGGGCTACTCCCGCAAAGGGACCCACGCGCTTATGCTCGCCCTGGCGAGCCTCTCGAACCTCGACTGGAACGCCCGAAAGAAATAAGGGCGGCGCTTCCCATCCGCGTCTCGGACTCTCGGACTTGAGGTTTGGGGCGCTCTCGGGATAGAATCCATTTCTTGGTTCCGACTGGGGACGTCGGAAGCGCCCCGGTCCGATTCGGTATGGAAGATTCCCGCCACCGCACGAGGAGAACGCATGGCCAGTCGTCGACGAGGTAAGGGACGTCGGAAGGTCGGGCGCAAGAAGCGCCGCATGCGCAGCCGCATCCGCCACCGAAAGAAGTAAGCTGAGATCGAGGCCACGGCATCCCTCATGCCGGGCTTCCTCGGCCTCGAGATGGGGAGCGGAGACCCAGGTGAGTCGCTCGCATTGCTTGTTCCGCATCGGTTTCTTGCGGATCGCAGCCGCGCTGGGGCCGTTGGTGTTTGCGGCCCGGTCGGATTCGGCCGATCGAGGCCCGGAGTTGAGGTCGATCTCTGGCCGCACCTTCGCCGCCAGCCGTCGCCTCATCGATGAGTCGCTGGCCCGACCTTATGGGCCGGAGGTCCCGATGGGGAGCGTTGGCGATCGCCTCTGGGCGTCCAGCCCTCAGGGCTGGGCGTTCGGCGACGATGTCCACTGGCTCTACCTGACGAACCTCTTCGCCTTTGACCTCGAGATCCGCGACGAACGCGGGTATCTGGCACCCGATCGGGCCACCTATTACCCGAGCCACATCCACTACGAGGGAACGATCCGCAAGCCGATCTCGGCCTCGGCGTCGTTTACTTACGCGGGCGATCGGGTCGAGAATCCGCTCACAGAACCGTTCACACCCACCCGTCGCTGGACCTGCTGGTCGAGCGGCCATCGCGATGACTGGTACGCGATCGACTTCGGGGCTCCCCGTAACTTGTCGGGGATCGATCTCTACTTCTTCGACGATGCACCGCACGGCGAATGCCGCCCGCCCGAGACGATCCGGATCGAATCCCTCGGCGAAAAAGGCGATTGGGCTCCTCTTCATCCGATTGAGCCATGGCGGGAGAGGGCACGGTCGGGGAAGAATGAGATCCGATTCCATCCGGTTCGATCGTCGCAGTTCCGTATCCGGTTCCACCACGCCGGAGATCGATTCTACACCGGTCTCTACGGCGTGAAGCCGGTCGACCAGGATCTGCAGAATTCAAAGATCCCTCCGAATCTACTACAAACTACGGCCGACAAGTTCATCACGGCTGATGATATTCTCGTCTCGGTGGTTCGAGTCCACAATCCGACCGATCGCGCTCAGACGATCCAGGTCGCGCCGATCATCCGACCGAAATCGACCTTCGATTACCAGGCCATCGGCAGCGTCTCGGGACTGATGCAAGTAGAAGGCACGGATGTGGAGGTCAGCGAACCCCGCTGGCTCTCGCTGGTCGGGAGGCAGGAACTACACGGGAATCCGGTCGATTTTCTGTTCCGGTATGCCGTCCTGGACGATCCCCCTCGCACATTGAAGGTCGCCTACGATCGATCCACGCAGGGGCAAGCGTTCGAGGCCTTCGATCGGCCTTCGGGCGGTGAGTTGGCCGGGGCCTTCTCATTCAGAGGGCACACGATCGCCCCAGGCCGTACGAAGGTTTTCAAGGCCGCGCTCGCATTGCGGCTCTCTGGCGAGTCTTCGAGACTCGATTCGGTCCTGAGATGCACGAGCTACCGCAATTGGATCATACGCCCCGACGACCAGGACGCCCGCGACGTCGTCGTGGATCAGGTCGCCGCCTATCAGGGCTGGTTCGACGCCAACGTCCCTTTCTTCGACTGTTCAGATCCGTGGGTCCGCAAGATGTACGATCACCGGGCGTATCTCTTGCGCAAGAATACGCTCGACCCGAAGCTCGGCCGGATGAGGTGGCCAACGCAGTCGGAAGGCCGATGGCGCAGCCCCTGGTACGCAAACGTCATCAGCTACGGCGCGGGGCATCAGGTGCGCGAAGCCCGCTGGCTTCGCGACCCCAAATACGGTCAGGGCTACCTGCGTACTTGGGCGACGAACGAGAAGCCCGACGGTGTCTATCCCAGCCACGTCACGCCGAACGGACCGGCCGGCGGCCAGTACACCGATTGGATCACATCGACGGCCTGGGACAACTCGCTCGTTCATCCCGATCGCGCGCTTCTAGCGAGTGTGGTCGAGGCCCTGGCGGCGAACGTCCGCGGTTGGCAGAAGACCTGTGACCCAGACGGCGACGGCCTGCTGGAGGTCGATTCGCACTGGTGGACCGGGATGGAATACCAGCCCTCGTTCTTTTTCTTCTCCAACTACAACACATCGAAGGACTTCTACGGGCCCGCGCGGCCGGTTTCAATCGAACGCGTGGACCTGACCGCGTACAACTACGGAAACGCGGTGGCGGTCGCGCGAATCTATCGGATGCTGGGTGAGCCCGACCGGGCGAAGGAGTTCGACGACCTGGCGAGTAAAATCGCCCGTGCGATCACCGCGAAGATGTGGCGGCCGGAGAAGCGGTTCTTTTACTCGCTCCGGGCGAGCGACGACGCGGTCGCTGACGTGAAGGAAGTGATCGGCGTCTACCCGTTCTATTTCGGGATGGTGCCGTGGGGGAAGGGTTATGAATCAGCCTGGGCGTCGATCCTCGATCCAAATCAGTTCTGGACAACCTGGCCGGTGTCCTCGGTCTCGAAGGAATGTCCGGCATACTCTCAGCAGAACTGGCCAGGTGATGGTCGGGCGTCGACCTGCATGTGGAACGGCCCGACCTGGCCGCACGCCGATTCCCTGGTGATGACCGCGATGGCGCGGACCCTCCGCGCGACCCGGGATCGGGGCGTCGCTGACTCTCCCCTGAAGAAGGAACATCTCTGGAAGTTGTTCCTCTCGTTCACGAAGGCGCAGTATCGCGACCAGGACATCGGCCACCCCTGGACCGGCGAGTTTTACGACGGCGAGACCGCCCGCTGGAAGACCGGCGAGCGGGATTACAACCATTCGACCTGGCTGGACATCCTCATCCCCGAGTTGATTGGGCTCGTCCCTCGCGACGACGATCGGATCGAGGTCGATCCGATGCTCCCCGACGGGGCGCTCGACT
>DAHZZC010000647.1 GCA_027435495.1 Planctomycetales bacterium | reverse complement strand
GTCGGGCTCTCGGTGATGATGCCGGTCCCGCTCTCCTACTTCAGCCCGGCGGTCGGCGGGCTCCCGGTCGCGGCGGCGGTCGGGATGGAGCCCACTTATTACTGGGATGCGCTCGTCCCCGAGGCCCGCCGATGGCTGACCGACCACACCGGCCCTGGCGAGTCGATTCTCTTCGCCACCAATCCGACGAACTGGCAGTATCTCCGCCAGACCGGCGACCTCCCACGAAGAATCTTCCCGATCGATCCGGGACGGCCCCGCTGGTATGTTCTCCAGAATCGCCCCGGGGCGTTCTCGCCGCTCGATCGGACCCTCACGCGGGAGGGACGAGCGGAGTATGTCTTCCAGAAGCTGGGCGTCCCACTCGTCTGGGTCTTTCCGTATTCCGAATGCGTTCGCCTGGATCCGGTCAAACGTCGGCCGTCCTCGTAAAGATCCCTCACGAGAGAGTCCCCGGCGCCCCGGAGGGCGCAGGGATTCTCGACCCGGCCTGTCTCCCTGGCCGGGCTCTCGGATGGGCGTGACAAAGGAGTCTCAAGAGACTCGAGGGCCGGGCGGACGGGGGGTCCGCTGGCCCGGGGGTGGAGTCGATCAGTGCGTGGCACCCATCGACTTGCCAGGCGCGTGGGGGGCCATCATCTGGCCGGTGGCCTGGGGCGTGCCCATGTACTGGCCGCTCGCCATCGGAGCATAGGCCGGGGTGGCAGAGCCGTAGCCGCAGGCCATGACCGGCGCCGCGCAGGCGCAGTGGTTCATCTTCTTGTGGCAGCCGCCGCAACGGTTCATCTTCTTGTGGCCGCCGCCGCAGTTCGAGACCACAGGCTGGTAGCAGGCGGCCGTCGTGTAGCACGGATTCCCGCAATTCGCCTTCTTCTTGCAGCAGGCCGACGCGTCGCTCGACAGCAGGCCAAGGCTCAGCAGGCCGCCGAGGGCCAGGGTCATCAGGTGCTTCATCAGAGATTCTCCCTCAAGTGATTGTCTCGCTCGTCCCGACTCCGATGCCGGGAGAGACGGCGCAGGAGAGGTTAAATAATCCGTCCCGCCGTTTCAAACCCTTCTTCTCCCCACGGCAATTTTAATGCCGCGGCCATCCCATCTTGCCGAGACGCATCGCCTGGGAGAATCC
Source organism: Planctomycetales bacterium (assembly GCA_027435495.1). GTDB lineage: Bacteria > Planctomycetota > Planctomycetia > Isosphaerales > Isosphaeraceae > JAKAUH01. Next base: position 6,314 of record DAHZZC010000647.1, on the reverse strand, counting down.
GACCTTCCGGCGTGTCTTGCTCCGGGGTTGGGATGCCGTCGATAATGGGGTGAATGGTGGGTGAAATCGGGCTCAATCGGGGATCGACCAGGATGGCTCAGGCCGTTGTCGAGGATGTCGAGGCGGTCGCGCCGGCCGAGGTACGGCCAGTCCGGGTCTCACGATGGGCGACCTTGACCGTCGTGGCGATCACCCTGGCCGCCCTGATCCCAACGGCCGGCGACCCAGGCCTGACCTGGGACGAACCCGCGTATCGATACAGCCAGATCCTCTCGGCCGAGTGGTGGGAAGCCCTCGGGAAAACCCGGTCGTGGAACGACGTCCAGACGCTGATGGACCCCGAAAGTCTGCTCTACTACTGGCATTACGGCCGATACGGCGTGAACTTCCATCCCCCTCTCGCCGGGCAGTTGAACCAGGCGGCCTTCGCAATATTCGGCGGATGGATGAAGGAGATCCCGGCGCGTCGGATGGCGACGGTCCTGGAGTTCGCCCTCACGATCGTGATCGGCTTCCGGTTCCTCGCCCGACGATACGGGACCTGGGCCGGCGTGACGATGGCCGGGTCGCTCCTCCTGATGCCCCGGCTCTACGGACAGGCCCACCTGATCGATACCGACGTCCCGGGCCTCCTGATCTGGGCGGCCACCGCCCTGACGCTCTGGAAGGGGCTGAACGAACCGGGCGGCAGCGGCTGGCGGATGATGGTCGGTGTGCTGCTCGGCCTGGCATTCATCGAGAAGATGGCCGCGGTGATGGTCTTGCTTCCCGTCCTTGGCTGGCTGATTGCGACCCGTCTCGTCCCAGCAATCGTCCGCCCGAGGCTCGGGGACTGGATCGACGGGGTCGTCACATCCGCCCTGATGCTCGCCCCGCTGGCGCTCGCCTTCCAGCAAATCCAGTTCTTGCAGCGTCGACTTCCGCCGCCGAACGTGGCCAACCTGTTCCTCGACCGGCCCTCAAGCGACTGGCCGGGCGCGATCCTGGCCGTCCCGCTGGGAATCTGGGTACTTCGCCGTCTCCTGAAAATAATTCGACGGTCGAGCCCCACCTGGGGCGTCGAGCGGCCCGGACTGGAAGTCTGGACCGCGATCCTGGCGTTCGCCCCGGTCATCGGATGGCTCGGCAACCCGGCCTGGTGGCGCGAGACCTTGCCTCGACTGGCCCACTATTACATGCTCAACACCGACCGCGAGCACGTCCTGCCGAGAATCCAGATCCTCTACTTCGGCCAGCAATACGAGTTCAGCCTTCCCTGGCACAACGGGTTCGTCCTGGTCGCGATCACGGTCCCGGCCGCGATCCTCGCGGGATCGGCGGTCGGGCTGATCTGGGGAATCCCTCGGCTGCGCCGCGACCGGCTCCCCCTGTATTTCCTGGTCCATTTGCTGACGCTTCCCGTGGTCCGGATGTTCCCGACGCCGGCGCACGACGGCGTCCGGCTGATGCTCCCGACCTTTTTTTTCCTCGCGGCGTTCGCGGGATGGGGGACGTTGGCCATCGCCGATGTCCTGGCGCGCCTGCTCCGATCGCGGCAAACCCTCACCTGGGCCCGGCCGGCGGTCGTGGTCGCGGTGCTGGCGCCCTCGGCCCTCGGACTCGTCCGGATCCACCCGTACGAACTCTCGTACTACAACGAGCTGGTCGGCGGACCGCTCGGCGCCTGGCGGCGGGGATTCGAGCTGACGTACTGGTACGACGCCTTCACCGGTCGCGTCCTCGACGACCTCAACCATCGATTCCCGCCGGGGGCGCGGGTCGACTTCCTGAGCAAGGAGACCGAATCGGCCGTCCCGGTCTTCCAGGACCAGCAATCGCTTGGGCTGATCCGAAGCGACATCCGGCTGGGTCGGGAGGACTCACCGGCATTTCCTTATGTCTGGCTGCTGACCCAGGACTCGAAGGCCAGCGCCTTCACGCGGCTGCTCTACGGGATGAGGCCCTGGTACGCGAGTGAGCCGGCCCAGCTTGACGGGGCCCGGGTCCTCTCGGTCGGCGACCCGATCGCGGTTTCGCGGGCCTGGGCGCTCTTCGTCCTGCTCGACACCGCCGATCGAACCCCGCCCGAGCCGTTCCGGTCGCCGGAGTGGGTGCAGAAACACGTTCCCTGGCTCGGCCGATTCTGGGGCGACGGCCTGCTCTCGGAGCGGACGGCCTCGGGGACCCTCCAGCACCGGGTCCACCGGCTCGCCTCGAATCAGGCCGTCCTCGCCTGGTCGCGATCCGATCCCATCGGCCTGCTCGAGGCCGCCCAGCGCCTCGCCAACGGTGGGCCTGCGGTCGACCACGAGGGGGCGCGTCGGCTCTACTCCCTGATCACCGCCGAATCCTCGCGCGGCCCGCAGGTCCGGCACGAGCTGGTCTCGCAACTCTTCAACGCCCGCCCCGATGCGATCGTCGAGGGCGTCCGCATCCTCCACGCCCACCGCGACCAGGTGCTCGCGCACCTGACGCATTACGGCTACATCGACCCCATCGCGATCGGCGGCTACCTCGACCGCGATCTCGACGCCGCCTCGACCGCCTCGGCATCCCCAACCCGCCCCGGCGCTGCGATCCCGACCGCCGCCGCGAGCGCCAGCAGATCGATCCCCGCCGAGCACCAGTAAGGTGCGGCCGTCGAGACCTTGCCGAGCAGGATGTTCGAGACCGAGTAGCTAATCATTCGCGCCATCGTCTGCGCCGAGCCGAGCGTTCCGAAGACGGCACCCTGTTCCGACTCGGGCGTCACCCGCGAGAGCAGTCCCGAGGCCGAGGGGCTTAGCAATCCCTGGCCAATCGCGAGCGCTCCCATCGCGCCGACAAGCTCGACCACGTTCCCCGCCGCCGCCAGCCCGGCGAAGCCGACGACCGTGAGAACCAGCCCGACGACAATCAGCCGGGGCTCGCCATATCGGGGAACCAGCCGGCGGATCAGCCCGCCCTGGACCATCGCCGTGACCAGTCCCATCCCGGCAAACGCAAACGCCGCCGACCGGGGCTCCCAGCCGAACCGGTCGCCCAGATACAGCGCGATCGTCCCTTCATAGGCCGCGAAGGCCAGCACACCCAGGAAGGCGACCAGCACAATCCGCCCAGCCGATGGCAGGCGGATGACATCGACCACGCCCCGCCAGCTCACGACCCGGGCCGAGCTGCGCGCCCGGCCTTCCTTCGGCTTCGACTCCGGGAGCCTCGCCAGCACCAGAATCCAGGCGATCGTCGAAAACCCGGCCGCAACCAGGAACGGGAGCCGGAGCTTCCAGGACTCGTCGATCGGCAGCGAGAGTAGCAACCCGCCCAGCAGCGGGCCGATCACGAACCCCAGTCCGAACGCCATCCCGATCAGACCCATCCCTCGGGCGCGGTCCTCCGGGCCGGTGACGTCCGCCACATAAGCCTGCGCCACCAGCACGTTCCCCCCCGAGGCGCCGTCGAGCATCCGGGCCAGCAGCATCACCCAGAACTCGCGCGAGAGCCCCAGGATCAGGAACGAGATCGCCGTCCCCGCCTGGCTGATGACCAGCAGCGGCCGTCGGCCGTACCGATCGCTGAGCCGACCCAGGATCGGCCCGGCCACCAACTGGCACATCGGATAGGCCGAGAACAACAGGCCGATCTGCCACCCCTGGAACCCATATTGCTTGGCGAACGGCGCCAGCAACGGCATCACCAGCGAGAAACCAAGCAGGTCCACCAGCACGATCAGCACGACAAGGCCCAACGGCGACATCCGGCTCTCTCCCACGATCCTCATTCATCGGACCTCGGCGAACAGCCGGTCCTGGCCGGCGATCGCGAGGGCCTCCACGGCGAAGGCACCCACGTTGAAGCCGATCGCCATCGCCGAGGCCCCGGCCTGCCACCCCGGGCCGCCGACGACCGCCATCCCCGCCGACGCCAGGGCCAGCAGCCCGCCCAGCAGAGCGAACGGCAACGCCCGGCGCCAGTTCCGCTCCGATCGGGCGACGAACCGGTCGGAATGCCCCTGTACCCGCCCGAACTCTCGGGCCCGACGACCCGTCGCCGCCAGATAGACCCAGACCAGAAGGTGCAGGCCCCAAACCAGGACACCGCCCGCGAGGGCAGCCCTCGACCCCACCACCCAACCGGCCACTAACGCTCCACATCCCAGCAAGGCCAGGACCAGAAACCATCGAATCATCGGCAGGATCGCGGCGTGAAAGATGGCCCCGTTCATCGCCCCCGGTCGCAGGGGGCGCCGGACGCCGTTCTCAGAGTACGCACCAGACCCAATCCTGGCAATGCGCGACCAATATTGACCAGTGCCGGTTGCGCTGTGGGCCGGGCCGTTTCCTTCCCGAGAAGGAAACAGCCCTCGATCGGGATACCGGTCGTGTATACTCGGCAAATCCCGTGGTACACGTGGAGCGGCAATTCCCACTCCTGATGGAGCCGCTCCGTCACCAAAGACCGGAGAAGGGGACCGACTCACGATGCGATGGCACTCGGCGTTCTGCCTGATTGCGGCGGTCTGGGCCTCGGCCGCGGCACCGACGATGGCCGGCGAACGGCGGCCGAACGTCGTCTTTATCGCCGTGGACGACCTGAACGACTGGGTCGGCTGTCTCGGCGGCCATCCACAGGCCAGCACGCCGAACATCGACCGCCTGGCTCATCGCGGAACCCTCTTCACCAACGCGCATTGCCAGGCCCCGCTCTGCAATCCCTCTCGCTCCAGCGTGCTGACCGGCCTGCGGCCGTCGACGACCGGAATTTACGCCCTGGAACCCGGCATCCGCGCAGTGGCCTCGCTGAAGGACCGCGTCACACTCCCGCGATCCTTCGCCGACCAGGGCTACGCCACCGCCACCTTCGGCAAGGTGTTCCACGACGGCTCCATCCCTCCCGCCGGTCGCGCCCGGGAATTCCAGGTCTGGGGCGAGCCGGGACGGATGCCGATGCCCGTGGAGAAGTTCGTCCATACCCCCGACGATATCCGAGCGATGGACTGGGGCGCCTTCCCCGAGCGCGACGACCAAAGCGGAGACTGGAAGATCGCCGAGGCGGCCATCGCCCACCTCAAGGGCCTGCCCAGGGATCGGCCGTTCTTCCTCGCCGTGGGGTTCCGCCTACCACATGTCCCGTGCTTCGCCCCGAAGAAGTGGTTCGACCGAATTCCCGAAAACTCGCTCGTCTTGCCTACCGTCCAGCCCAATGATCGCGACGACCTGCCGACCTTCGCCTGGTTCCTCCACTGGAAGCTCCCGGAGCCGAGGCTCTCGTGGCTAAGAACCGTCGATCAATGGCGACCCCTGGTCCGGGCCTACCTGGCCAGCACCAGCTTCATGGACGCCCAGGTCGGCCGCGTCCTCGATGCCCTCGACGCCACCGGACGCGCGCAAGAGACAGTCGTCGTGCTCTGGTCCGACCACGGCTGGCATCTCGGTGAGAAGGGGATCACCGGCAAGAATTCACTCTGGGAACGGTCCACCCGGGTCCCACTGATCCTCGCCGGACCGGGCGTCTCCTCGGGCTCGACGTGCGGCCGTCCCGTGGAACTGCTTGACCTCTACCCCACCCTCATCGAGCTTTGCGGCCTGCCGCCCCGCCACGACCTGGAAGGCCATAGCCTTGTCCCCCAGCTCAAGAATCCCGATGCTCCCCGCCCCTGGCCGGCCGTGACAACCCACAACCCCGGGAACCACTCGGTCCGCTCAGAGCGATGGCGATTCATCCGTTACGCCGACGGCAGTGAGGAACTCTACGACCACCGCGACGATCCCAACGAATGGACCAACCGGGCGCACGACCCGGCCCTCGCAGAGATCCGGCGCGAACTGGCGCGTTGGCTCCCCACCCGTGAAGCGAGCCCAGCCCCGGGCAGCTTCTCCCGCCTGCTCGACCGGGAAGACGGCCTCTGGTACTGGGAAAACCAGCCGATCGTCCCCGGCGAGGTAGGACGGCGCACGCCCAGGAAGCCACAACGCCAGGGATCCGACCAGAATCGTTGGAACGCCCAATCCCAAATATGCCGATAGAAAATATCCGGAGACGGCGCGTGCTGTTTCATTCCGACTTGCATGGATCACGGCGGACAAGCCTCCTATATAGGAAAATCCAAAAGAAGATATGCCGCCAAGCGTTGCTCCGATCAGGACCAAACTGATCATGCCATGCCATGTGCCCACGAACAGAAACAAAAACGAGAGAGAAACCAGGAGCATCCCTGTTTTTATCGAATGGAGAGGAGACAATCGACGTGCCAATGGTTGAACCAAAACACCTGTCGATATGGCCAGGAAGACCATAGTCCCCGTCCATGCTCCCAGATGACGATTTTCCAGGATAAAAGGCAGAAGAGCGATGATCTC
>DAHZZC010000646.1 GCA_027435495.1 Planctomycetales bacterium | reverse complement strand
GATGTGCAGCTCGGTCGCGCCCCGCGACGACGCCTGGCGCGCCCGCTCGACGATCTGGTCCCGGTCCATCACGTAGGCGCGCTCGTCGCCGAGGTCGGCCCGGAAGGCGCAGAAGTCGCAGGTGTAAACGCAGACATTCGTCGGGTTGATGTGCGTGTTGACGTTGTAATACGCAAAGTTGCCGTTGTAGCGTTCCCGGATGAGGTTGGCGAGCGTCCCCAGCGCGAAGAGGTCATGACAGGCCTCCAGCGCCAGACCGTCTTCGAAGCTCAGCCGCTGGCCGGCTTCCACCTTCTCGCGGATCGACTCCATCACGCGGACGTCGCTATTCATCGCTCACCGATCCTCGGTCGTGGCGTGGGCATTGCCCACCGTGGTCCAGGGCCCGTTACCATTCTTTCTGGGATTTTAGTCAGGATTGAAGGAATCATCAACCGCGGCCAGCGTGGCGGATCATCAGGTCGATCACGCCAACGACCAGCAGCCCCAGGCTAATCGCAATGTTAACCTGGAAGAATGCGAGATTCACGCGAGAGAGGTCATCCGGGCGCACCAGGGTGTGCTCGTAGATCAGGAGGACGCCCACGCCCGCCACGCCGATGAAGTAGACGATTCCCATCGGGAAGATCAGGCCGAGGACGAACAGTGGGACGATCATCATCGCGTGGCAGGCCGCGGCGAGCCGGAGAGCGTTGGGGACGCCGATCCGCCCGGGGATGCTTCGAAGTCCGGCCTTGCGGTCGAAATCGACGTCCTGGCAGGCATAAATGATGTCGAAGCCCGCGACCCACATCAGCACCGCCTCGGCGAGGAAGATCGGCGGCCAGGCGATGTCGCCGCGGAGGGCGATCCAGGCCGCGACCGGCGACAGGCTCAGCGAGATCCCCAGCCAGAAGTGCGAGAGGCTTGTGAACCGCTTCGTGTACGAGTACGCCAGGAGCCAGAGCAGCACCGGGACCGAGAGGTACAGCGGCCATCGGTTCGGCAGAAACAGGAGCGTTGCCGCGACGAACGCCAGGGCCGAGGCGATCGTGAAGGCGATCACGGTCGGCACGCTGAGGCGTCCGGCGGGAATGTGTCGCATCGCGGTCCGGGGGTTGCGCGCGTCGAAGGCGCGATCGGCGATCCGGTTGAAGGCCATCGCGGCGGTCCGGGCGGCGGCCATGCAGACCAGGATGCCGAGCCAGTCCTGGAGCCGCGTCGTCCGGGCGCCCGGGTAGTTCACGGCCAGCACCGCACCCAGCAGGGCGAACGGCATCGCGAAGAGGGTGTGGCTGAACTTGATCATCTCAAGGAAGTCGCGCGTCCGGGCGAGGATCATAAGGCCTTCTCCGCGGTCCTGGGCGGGGCGAGCGGGCGTCGGGTGAGCCGAACGACCACCAGGTCGCCCAGCGGCGGGCAGAGCGTCGCGAGCGTGCCAAGAACCCGGAACGGCCAGACCACCCGCTTCAACATCGAAAGCCTGCGCCTCGGGCGATCGACGAGTCCGGCAACCTTCCGCGCGACATCGCGGACGTCGGCCGTCATCCAGGGCATCACGTTATCGATGACTCGGTCGTACGACTCCCCAGCCGGGAGCCGAGACTCCACAGCCTCCATGAAGCCGGTCTTGATTGGTCCGGGCTCGACCAGGCAGACACGCACACCCATCGGTATCAGCTCGCGACGAAGCGCGTCGTTCCAGTAGGCGAGCCCGGCCTTGGTCGCGCCATAGGCACCCAGGGCCGAGGTCGCCACGCAGGTGATCGCCGAGCCAATGTTAATAATCGTACCCTTCCTGTCGATCAGCGAGGGGACCAAATATCGCGTCAGCATCAGCGGGGCGGTCAGATTCACCGCAAGCTGGCGGGCGACCTGGTCGGGCTCAGCGTCGACGAACTGGATTGGCAGGCCCAGGCCAGCGTTGTTCACCAGGATGTCCACGCCTCCTGCCCGTTCGAGAACCGCGCTCGCCAGCCGCGCTGGACCCTCGGGCTCGCCGAGGTCGGCCGGGATCGTCTGCGTCTCAACGCCCGGGAAGGTCCTTCGAAGCTCATCCGCCAGGCGATCGAGACGGTCGAGGCGCCTCGCGGTGAGGACCAATCGGGCGGTCGGCCGCCGGCGCGCCAGCTCGGACGCTAGTGCTTCCCCAATCCCCGACGAGGCCCCGGTGATGAGGATCACGGGCCTATCCGCCATCGGGATTCCCCTCCGCCCGGGTTTCCAGTTGCGTCTCGTCGGCGGGGTTGTGGACGTCCCACCGGGTCTCATCGCGGGGATCCGGGTCGTCGAGGCCCCATCTCGGCGCGATCGCGTTCGAGAGCCCAAGCTGGTCGCAGACCCGCGCCACCACGAAATCGACGAGGTCTTCCAGCCGGCGCGGGCGGTGATACCAGCCCGGCATCGCCGGTAGAACGACCGCGCCAGCCTGGGTGACGCGGAGCATGTTCTCGATATGGATCAGGCTCAGGGGCGTCTCGCGAGGGACAAGGATCAGCTTTCGCCGTTCCTTCAGGTGGACGTCGGCCGCCCGGGTGATCAGGTTCGTGGTGACGCCCGAGGCAATCGAGGCCAGCGTGCTCATGCTGCAAGGCAGGACGACCATTCCGGCGGTCGGGAACGAGCCGCTGGCGATCCCGGCCGAGAAGTCGTTGTGATGGTGGTAGACCAGCCGGCCGGGATCGCGGAGGCCCATCGCCATCGGGTTGAAGGCGTTCAGATCGACTTGCAGGCCCAGCTCGTCGCGGAGCACTTGCACCGCGCTTGGGCTGATCGTCAGGTGGACGCGCCGGCCGGACCGAACCATCACACAGAGTAGCCGGACAGCGTAGGGCGCTCCGCTGGCCCCTGTCATCGCGAGGACCAGGTCGTCGCCCCGATTGGGGGTCATGGCCGGGCTCCCGCTGGCTTCGTGCCGACGTAGAGTGTCGCAATCCCGAACGTCAGCGGATGTTCGTGCAGATCGACCAGCCCCCGGGCGGCGAGCCGCTCGAGCATGGCCCGCCCATCGGGAAACTCAAGGACGCTCTGCGGCAGGTAATTGTAGGCGTCGTCGTCGTTGGGCGCGAGAGCCTGTCCGATCCTCGGGAGGACGTGGCGGAAGAAGGTCAGGTAGAGCCGGCCGAGGACCCGGCCGCGCGGACGCGAGACCTCCAGAATCGCGACCTTGCCGCCAGGTCGGGCCACACGAATCATCTCGTCGATCCCACGGACGGTGTCACGCACATTCCGCAGTCCGAACGCGACGCTCACGACTCCGAACGTATCGTCAGGCGCGGGAAGGTGTTGCGTATCGCCCTCCAGAAGGGTCACCCGCCCCGAGGCGCCCGCCTTCTTGACCTTCTCACGGCCGATCACCAGCATCTCCCGGCAGAAGTCGGTGCCGACGACCGGCGACTGGCCCTTGCCGGCCCGGTCGTAAGCCAGGGCCAGGTCAGCCGTCCCCGTGCAGCAATCCAGAACCGGAACGCCTGGCTCGGGAGGGACGGTTCGCGTGGTGAACCGTCGCCACGATCGATCGATGTTCAGGCTCAGCAGGTGGTTCAATAGGTCGTACCGCCGGGCAATGGTTGCGAACATCCGCCGGACCTTCAGGTCCGACTTGTCCACCGTCTTCGGCGGTTCGGGGGTGCGGGTGAGGTTCATGGCGGGGTCGATGGTTTCTCCGTTCGCGAGAGGGACGGCCGTCAGCGCCTCGGCCTCCGGCACGGCGTTATTGTGGGCATCCGGGCCGGCGATCGGCAAGCCGGGGGCTCCGAACCCGATTGGACTCGCCGGGTTTCGCGATCTGGGTTAAGAACATCGGGGGGATACTCCAGGATCCATCGTGCAAGGAAGTGCAAGCGATGAACGCCAGGCGGGGACTCCTGATCCTGTTGGGGATTTCGGCGGCCGTCCGGATGGCCTACGCCTCGGCGCTCGGGCCGGGCAACGACGAGGCCTATCACTGGCTCTACGCAACCCATCTGTCGCTCAGCTACTTCGACCACCCGCCGATGATGGCCTGGGTCGAAAGGCTCGGCCTGACCCTCACGGGGGGCCGGAATGCGACCTGGGCCCTTCGCATGGGCTTCATCGCGATGTTTGCCGGCTCAACGATCGTGATGTACCGGCTTGCCGCACGCCATTACGGCGAGCGGGCGGGACTGCTCGCGGCGACGGCGATGAACCTGACCGGCTATTACGGCCTGGCGGCCTCGACGTTCGCCCTTCCCGACGGCCCCCTGCTCTTCTTCTGGCTCCTGACGCTCGATCGCCTGGACCTCGCCATCGACGGTCCCGACGCCAGCCGATCTCGCCGATGGATCGAGGCGGGACTGGCCTGGGGCGGCGCCCTTTTGAGCAAGTATCACGCGGTCTTCCTGCCGGTGGGCGTGGTCGGCCTCCTCTTGATCGACCCCCGGCGCCGGAAGCGGCTCCTGGAGTCTGGTCCTTACCTGGCGATCGCGATTGGGTTGATGGTCTTCAGCCCGGTCCTCATCTGGAACGCGAGGCATGGCTGGATCTCGTTCGTCTTCCAGGGCGGACGAGCCGTCGGCGGATGGACCCCCCGCCCGGATCTCCTCGGCCTCGCGATGCTCGCCCAGGCCGGCTACTTCTTCCCCTGGATCTGGATGCCGATGGTCGTCCTGCTGGTCCGCGGACTCGTCCGATGGCGATCGCTCTCCGAGGGCCCCGAACGTCTCTGGCTGGCCGTCGCCATCGTCCCGACGCTGATCTTCGCCCTGGTCGCCTGCTTTCGACCCGTTTTACCCCACTGGGGGCTGATTGGGCTGGTCTCCATCTTTCCGATGCTCGGCCGCGCCTGGGCGGTTCGGATCGAGGCTCATCCCAGGGCAGGACGTCGACGGCTGGGGATCGCCGCGGGGCTCTCGATGATGCTGGTTTCCTTGGCGCTGGTAGAGCACAGGACCGGTCTTCTCCAGCGCGGTCCTTCAAGCCAATGGGCGCCGCTCGACGAACGAACTGATCCCA
>DAHZZC010000645.1 GCA_027435495.1 Planctomycetales bacterium | reverse complement strand
ATTCTGGGGATGCGGGGTCCGGGCCGTGGGGGCCAGAAAATAATTAACGATCGGGAGTCGGGAAGGCGGCTTTTCCCGGGGAATCCCGCGGTCGAGCCCCCGAAAAACTTAATTATTTTCCGGCCCGCGGAAATCCGCGTTTTTCGACGCCCTCGGCCCGAGTCTGAATGGCCGCGGCCAGGGTGTCGCGGAGGAGATCGCGTCCCTGAGAGAGCGCGACGGACTCACAGGGATCGATCACACCGCCGTCCGGGGCGTCCGCGTCGATCCGGTGCATCTCGGCCACGAACGCGATGGCTCGCTCGTAAGCGCGGCGTTCTTCGGGGGTCTGATAAGTGATGGTCAGAGTGGGCATCCCTGCCTTCGGGTGCAGATCGGGAAGTGGCCAAATCCTGGTTCGTCCAGCAAACCAGAAGATGGACGCCTAAATCAAGTGGGGTACCCAATCCGAGAGCCAGACTGGTCCTCGATCGCGTTCCAGGGTACCATCACGGCCTCATTCTGAGTCCGATCGTTCCACGGAAGGACATCGCGTCGCATGAAGATCCGGCATCCGATGCTGATCCGGGCCGTCGGGGTGACGGGCGCGGGGCTGATCCGGCAGCTCGGCCGGACTCTCCACTATCACTTCCGATATCAGGACCCATCCGTCGCTCCCGAGGTCGCCCGCCAGACTGGGCAACGGTATATCTACGCCTTCTTCCACGAGGTGATGCTCTTCCCGGCCTACTACTGGCCGTGGCCGGAGATGCATATCCTCATCAGCGAACATCACGACGGTGAGATGATCACGCAGGTGGTCGGGCGGCTGGGGTTCAGCGTGGTCCGGGGCTCGACGACGCGGGGCGGAACGCGGGCCCTCCGCGAGATGACCCTGCGCGTCGATCGCGGGCACCTCTGCGTGACGCCCGACGGTCCGCGCGGGCCGCGTCGGTCGGTCCATCAGGGCGTCGCGTACCTCTCCAGCCGAACCGGATTTCCGATCGTGGGCGCGGGGATGGCATTTCAGCGACCCTGGCGAGCGAAGAGCTGGGATCGGTTCTGCGTTCCCCGGCCGTTCAGCCAGGCGGCCTGCGTCGTACCACCGCCGGTCGTCGTCCCGCCTGACGCCGACCGCGCGACCATTGAGGACTGCCGACGCGAAGTCGAGCACCGGATGCAGGCTGCGACGATCGAGGCCGAGGAATGGGTCGAACTGCTTTAAAGTTCTTCCGCGATGGTTTCCAGCGAGTCAAAAATCCCGAGTGCCAGTCCCTCTCCACGCCTGAATTCCGATCTCGGAAATCCCATAAGCAAGCTACGATCCACCGGTCGACCATGCTGCCGTCGGAGAAAGGCGAACCCAGCCCGACCCACAACCCCGCGCAGAACGCCTGATCTGGCTTCTCCACGACCATCTCTATGAATGAATTCGGTCTGGAGAGAAAAAAAGTCGCCTTCCTTGACTTTTTTGTTGAGGGAGGCGAAACAGGACGCTACACTTTTTGCTAGGGGCCGATGTCCTCTCAATCGCGAGAGGTTTATCCTGGCCCCCTGGGTCGAACTAGATGTCATTTCGTTCGAAAGAGTGGCGATAAAATCGCGAAGGGTCGCTTTTGGCGCCGAAAGTCTGCCGATGAATCGCGATCGGATCGCCGTGCACCCTTCCATCACATCCGAGGGAATTCCCCGCTTGAGAGGAGTCCGCCATGCGTCGCCGAGGCTTTACGCTGATCGAGTTACTGGTTGTCATCGCGATCATCGCGGTGCTGATTGCGCTGCTGCTGCCCGCAGTTCAGGCGGCGCGAGAGGCGGCGCGCCGGACCCAGTGCGTCAACAACATGAAACAGATCGGCCTGGCCATTCACAATTACCATTCGACGACTAACGTCTTCCCGCTTGGAGTCAGCAGCGGGATGTACAATGCCGTCGGGGTATACAACGTGAAGCAGAATCTGAGTCTATTCGCGCTGATGCTGCCGGACCTGGAGCAGACGCAAGTTTACAACGCCATGAATTTCAACTGGGGGTGCGAGGATAACACGTCGGTCCTCTGCTACAAGATTAACTCAACCGCGACCAATACCCAGATCAAGGCGCTGGTGTGCCCCTCCGATCCCAACGGCGGTATGCCCGATCACAACAACACGACCAACACCACCAATTACTACGGTTGCGTTGCCACGACGATGAGCTGGGGGCTCCTGGGCCGACAAGCGCCTTATCAGGCCATCCAGGGCTACATCCCCACGATCAACATGCCGAGCACCGGATTGTTCACATTCCAGCAATCCTATGGCCTTCGAAGCTGCACCGATGGCTCCTCGAATACAATCGCGTTCTCCGAGGCTTGTGTGGGGAGCCAGAGTGAGGTTAAGGGACAGAAGTTGGTTGGGATGTATAACGTCCAGATTCCAACCACCTCCATGCTCTACGACGGACAGTCGAACCCGACGCTGACGCTTTCGGTGATCCAGTTGTGCAACCAGGCGTATGCCTCGGGAAGTTACAACGTCGACATGCAACGGGGCCAGAACTGGGCGCACGGTTGCACGGGGATGTCTCTGTTCAACACGATCGTGGTGCCGAACGCTTACAACGACACGTGGGCCGATTGCGGACTCGATTACTCTGCACGAGCCGTGCTGAGCAATGCCGACAGTTATCACCCAGGCGGCGTCAACTGCACGATGGCCGATGGACACGTCCAGTTCATTAAGAATTCGATAAATCAGAAGACCTGGTGGGCCCTCGGCACCAAGTCCGGGGGAGAAGTCATCAGCGCCGATAGCTATTGATCGGAGCCAGCTTGTGCGCCTTCCGTCCGACGATCAGAGGGCACACCGGGGGGATCATCGATGCCCGCGATTCGGAGCCGGTCGACCCGGTTGCCGACCCGTTCGACCACCTCGACGCGTAGCCCCCAGGCCTCGAACGTTTCTCCCTGTGCCGGGATGCGACCGAGATGGGCCACCACCAAGCCGGCCATCGTGTGGAAGTCGCCTCGAGGCAGGTCGGGACGTTCGAGGAGGTCGCGAGCCTCGTCGATCGGGAGACGGCCGTCGAGCAACCACGAACCATCGGGCTGCTGGACAGCGCGTGAGGACTCGTCATCCGGACGGTCGGGAAGTTCGCCTAGCACCGCCTGTAGAATATCAGTGAGCGTGAGCAGGCCGCGAACCGTCCCAAATTCGTCGAGGACAATGGCGGCGTGCGTCCCCGATTTCCGGAGGATTTCCAGGATCTTCAGACCGCGTGTCCCCTCATACAAAAAAGCGGGGAGAGTGAGGCTTCCCTGAATGCAGAAGGACTCGTCGCCTGGCGCGGGGCCGAACAGGTCCTTGACGTGGACGATCCCAACCAGGTTATCCAGGATCTTGTCGCATACCGGGAACCGAGAGTGAGGCGAGGCGATCACTTTGCGGCGAATTTCCTCGGGCGAGTCGGCGGTGTCGATCCAGAGAATCTCATCACGAGGGGTCATCAACTCTCGGGCTCGGCGTCTGCCAAAGCGGAGAACCCGCTTGACCATCTCCTGCTCCGCCGGATCGAAAACACCGGCGCGGGTCCCCTCACGCATCAGTTCCTGAACGGCTTCGCCGGAAATCGTGGCTTCGGAGAATCGCCGGAGACCGACGAGACCCAAAATGTAGGCAAGGCTCACTGACGCGCGCTGCCATCCCCGGGAGACGAGTCGGGCCAGGATCGCAATCATCATCACCAGGCCCGCAATGGGTCGCATCGGATGGGCCCCACGCCCCGGCCCACAATCGGATCAGCGCTCACCGGTCCGTACCGGTATAGCTTCTGGACGATCGAGCACCGGCTGGTCGAGCCGATATCGAGGACCACCTCGCGACCGGCCCTTCAGATCATTGCTCGCATCCCAGATCCGCCGCGCGAGCGCGACATGATAGCCATCGCGCACCGAATCACGCGCGGCCATCAGCATGGAAGCTAACGACGAGGAAGACAGGTCCCCGTCGTTGAGCAAATCGTCAATCAGACTATCGATTCGATGAAGAACTTTCGTGGGTCCCATGCGTGCATCGTTCCTGCTTCTTCAGGCCGCCCCATCGCGGATGTTGCATCAGGATCCTCCGTGCCCGCGGAGGCTTCATAAAGATCATGTTGATCCGAGCCGGCTCTTCTGTCAAGGAATGCGAAAATGGGATCCCGCACAATCGTCTGGATGTTGGGTTTCGTCAACATTACATGAGATCGCTTGTATACCGAGCGACACGGCGCGGAGGCATGGGGACGACCGTCGATTTGGTACGACGGGGATGAAAAAGACATCGATTCATGGTAGAATTCGCGAGCCCGCGCGGCGGCGGGTTACCCTGGCGGATCGCCACGAACGCAGCGAGTTCCGGCGCGGATGGCTCTCATGCTTGCGAAGCTCTCCTCGTACACCCTCGTCGGCATCGACGCGACCTCGGTGGAAGTGGAGGTAGACGTCTCGATGTCGTCCTCTTCCAAAACGATCCTCGTCGGCCTGGCCGAGGCGGCGGTTCGGGAGAGCACTCACCGGGTCGAGCGAGCGATCGTGAATTCGGGATACCGGCGGCCGGGTGACCGGATCGTGATTAATTTGGCTCCGGCAGATCTCAAAAAGGACGCCGGAGGGTTCGACCTCCCAATCGCGCTGGGGATGCTGGTCGGGAGCGGCCAGGTCTCGATCGATCGCCCGGGATCATTCGCGATCGTCGGCGAGTTGGCTCTCACCGGCGAGACCCGCTCGATCAAAGGGGCGCTAGCGATGGCCCTCCAGGCCGCGGCCGAGGGGCGCGATGCCCTGCTGGTCCCCACCGCCAACGCCGCCGAGGCTGCCGTTGTCGAGGGGATTGAGGTCCTCCCGATCGGGAGTCTCGCCGAGGCGGTCGGCTATCTCTCCGGCGCTATCGATATCACGCCACAGTCGGTGGACCTGGACGACGTCTTCCGCCAGCACTCGCAGACCGAGGAAGACTTCGTAGATGTCAAGGGGCAGGACTACGCTAAGCGGGCCCTGCTGATCTCAGCGGCCGGCTCCCACAATCTACTGATGATCGGTCCGCCCGGGACCGGCAAGACCTTGCTCGCCAAGCGGCTGCCGACGATCCTTCCACCGCTCTCGCCCGCCGAGAGCCTGGAGACGACGCGGATCTATAGCGCGATGGGGTTACTTAAGCCGGGCCAGCCGCTGATGGCAGTTCGACCGTTCCGGCCTCCGCACCACTCGGTCAGCGACGCCGGACTGGTCGGCGGGGGCTCGACCCCGCAGCCCGGCGAGATCTCGCTCGCGCACAAGGGCGTATTGTTTCTCGATGAGATGCCCGAATTCAACCGGAAGACGCTGGAGGTTTTGCGTCAACCGCTCGAAGAGGGCGCGGTGACAATCAGCCGGGCATTACGCAGCACGACGTTCCCGGCCGAGTTTATTCTGGTCGCCGCGATGAATCCCTGTCCGTGCGGCTATCGATCGGATCCAAGGCGGGCATGTAGCTGCTCGCCGCCGCAGGTGGAGAAGTACCTCGGAAGAATCTCTGGCCCCCTGCTCGACCGGATCGATCTGCACGTCGAGGTTCCGGCCGTCCCGTTCACGCAACTGGCCGAGATGCCGCCGGGGCCAACGTCCGCCGAGTACCGCGAGCAGGTGCTCGCGGCGAGGGTTCGGCAGGCGAAGCGGTTCGGCCCGCGCGGGCCGCAGGTCAACGGCCGGATGACCCCGCGCCAGGTCCGAAAGTTCTGCACCCTGCGACCCGAGGCGGCGGCAATCCTCAAGGCGGCGATGGAGGACATGGGCCTCTCGGCCCGGGCACACGACAAGGTCCTCCGGGTCGCACGGACGATCGCCGACCTCGAAGGCGACGACGAGATCCGCCCGCAGCACATCGCCGAGGCCGTCGGTTATCGATCGCTCGATCGTAGCGTCTGGGCGTAGCATTGTTCCACCGAGACCATTTTCCGCCCCCGATCAAGGACCCTTCTAGCGAAGGGCTTTTCCCGGTGGGAATGAGCCGCCTTACAACACACCCCTCCTTTGCGGTCCGGCCACGACTACTGAAAACTCTCCGCCTCATCCGGGAATCGACCCTCGGCCACATCAGCAACGTACGCCGCGGCAGCCTCACGGATTGCGGGGCCAAGCTCGGCATATCTGCGGACGAACTTCGGGTGGAATTGCTCGATCAGGCCGAGCAGGTCGGGCGTGACAAGAACTTGGCCGTCACAGTTGGGACCAGCGCCGATCCCAATCGTTGGAACGACCAGCGCCTCGGTGATCTGGCTGGCGAGGCGGGCCGGAATGCACTCCAGAACAACCGCGAACGCCCCGGCATCGGCGGCGGCGAGGGCGTCTTCGAGGATTCGGTCCTCCGACCGCTGCACCTTGTAACCTCCGAGCTGGCGGACCGATTGCGGCTGGAGACCAACGTGTCCCATCACCGGGATGCCAGCGTTGACCAGCGCCCGGATCGTTACGGCCATCGTCGCCCCCCCCTCCAGCTTCACCGCCTGGCAGTCCGTCTCCTTTAGCAGGCGGCCCGCCGACTGGATCGCCTGCTTCGGTGAGACCTGGTAGCTGAGGAAAGGTAGGTCGGCTACCACCAGAGCCCGACGCGTGGCTCGCGCCACCATCTCGGCGTGATACACCATCTGGTCAAGCGTGACCTTCAACGTCGTGCCCCACCCATGTACGACGGTACCGAGCGAGTCTCCAACGAGCAGGCAATCCACCCCAGCTTCATCGAGCAGTCGGGCGGTGGGAAAATCGTAGGCGGTCAGGACCGAGATTCGACGCTTCTGGGTTTTCCAGGCAGAGAAATCGGGGATCGTGACCGGCCGGACGTCAGTTGGCATGCGGGAGCACCCGGGCGAGGGGGACCGACTCCAGGTCGACAATCAGAACCTCGGGCCGATCGATAATGACCTTGTATCGCTGCCGGACCGCCTCGTGCAAGGCCAGTCGGCGGGGGTCGTCGCGACGATCGCCGAGATCGGCAAAATACCGGGCGCCCCTCGATCGATAGAAATCCACCAGGTCGATCGGGCCACGCACATCGGCAACAACCCCCGCCTCTCCCCACTCGCCGGCTGCCCGACGCGCGGCAGGCTCCGTCCACTCCAATCGGCATCCCCGGCGATCGGCGGCGAACAGCAACGCCTCGGGCGCGACGACACACGCTCCAGGCCCGGTCGATGCCTCAACCGCTCGCGCTGCCTCGGCCAACCCTGACCACTCCGGCGGTGTCCGCCAGGTACCGCGCGACTGCCAGCCCGCCATCGCCAGCATCCCCACCGCCGCCATCGGAAAGAGTACTCGACCACCCCGCACGCGGGCTATCCGATCCAGTGCCAGCCCAGTTCCCACCGCGAAAGCCGGCGCCACAATCAAAAAATAGTATTCATGATGAATCTTGGAAATCATCAGGATGAGCAAGAATGAGCCAGCGAGCCCCCACGCTCGCCAGAACCCCGCCCTTCGACGCGCCACGATCAGTCCGGCAGCCGCCAACACCGTCCCGATCGGCGTGAACGATCGGATGGCCGCGAACCGGGCTGCGAGCTTCCACGAATCGGCTCGTAACCACGATTCGGGCACGAGCATTCCGATCCAAATCGCTCCGTTGTCGGCCGACGCCCGAGAGCCAGACCCGGCCGCGACCAGGTGCGCCGCCCAGGCGTACCAGAGCATCACTGGAAGGACCGCCGTCGCGGTCGCAACCATTAACGATCGCCGCCGCCCTCGCGGCGCCGTCAGGGCCAGCACCATTATTAGAGGCGCCACCAAGATCTTCATTGCGATTCCGATCGCCAGCAAGACCCACCCTCCGGCGTATCGTCGATGGTCCCAGCAGGCAAGCCCCGCGACGACGGCGCCGAGCATTGCGGCATCAGGCTGGAAGGCGCGTCCGTATCGAATCGTGAGCGGGAACGCGGCGAACGCGCCAGCCGCCAACAGCCCGGCGCGCCGGCCGGCGCCTCGGGCGGTCAGCACAAAGATCCCCCAGGTAGCGGCGACAGTCGCCATCGCCGAGAGCAGTCGCCCCGAGGGCTCCAGTCCCAGGCGGGTCACCCGACGGATCGCGACCACGCCCAACTGGTACAGGGGCGGCTCAACGAGGAAGTAATTCGGCCAGGGCGCAGTGTCGAGCCGGGGATGCAGCGGACCCGAGCCTCGCTCGAGGTTTCGCGCCACCATCGCCGTCGGAACCTGCCGCCCAACATAGTTCTCGACGATCGGCTGCCCGAGCTCGATCGCTCGGACCCCGAACGTCGCAACCAGCACGATCGCCAGCAGCCCGTCCCTTGCGATCTTCCGGAATGAGCCCACCCTTGCACCCATCCGGCAAACTCCTTCGTGTTATCGTTGCGCCGACTAATCTTCGCCTGCGTCAGGAAAACGATTGCAAATGCAGCCCGATCTTGCCACGATGATCATGGCATCACATCCAGTCTACTCCCATCGAAAGCGAGCGGTGTTGCCGTTTCGGGCCGACACCCCGGACGGGTTCCCGTCACCTCAAGGAGGCCGAGTCATGCTTGTGCGCGACGTGCTTCAGGCCAAGGGAAATCGAATCATCTCGATCGACGCCAAGGCGACGGTGGGCGAGGCGATCGCCCGGTTGGTCCAGCACAACATCGGCTCACTACCCGTCATCGACGATGAGGGAAAGCTCGTCGGGATCTTCAGCGAACGGGACGTGCTTCGAATCATTCACAACCGAGGCGAGAGCTTCGCCCGACTCCCAATCCGCGACGCTATGACCCGTGACCCGATCACCTGCCGCGTTCACGACGACGTCGAGCAGGTCATGGGCCAGATGAGTGAGCGCAGGATCGCTAAGGTGCCGGTCACCAGCGACGACGACCGTCTCATGGGCATCGTCTCGGTCGGAGACGTCATCAAGGCCCTGCACGAGAAGCTCCACAGCGAGAATCAGCACCTGCTCTCCTACATTCAGGGGGGCGTCTGACCTCCGAGTCCCACGTGGAGACCCGGAGGAATCAATCCGAAGGAATGTCCGTTCCCCATTTTTCAATATTCGATATTTGAATTCTCCATATCGAATGATTGGATTGTGTCACAGGGGAATCGAACGGCTCCCACATCTCCTTACGGAGCAACAAGATACAGCACGACAGCCTGCCAGGCAGAACACGTTATGCCACTTGAGGTTAGGGGCGTCTATTCAATTCCTCGGGCACACCACCAAGGATTGAAAACTTAAAAAGATTTAGCGCCCCGCGCCTTCGCGTGCCTCCGCTATCCGGCCGCTGCCGGTGGGCGGGGGCGTGGATCGTGGTCGGCGGGAATCGGTCCGTTCCACCGTCCATAAAGCGCCGTCATTTCAGCGAGCCGGCGCTCTACCCGGCGGTCGAGTTCCTGACCCCGGAAGCGCCACGACCAGTTCCCGTGGGCTCGTCCGGGGAAGTTCATCCGGGCTCGGCTATCAAGGCCGAGGATGTCCTGCATCGGCACGATCGCCGTGTCGGCCACCGAGGCGAAGAGGAGTCGGATCAGATCCCAGTGGATTTCGCAGCCGTCGGAATTTGCGTACGCCCGTACGAACCTCCGCGCGGCTTCGACTTCCTCGCGCGGTTGGGTCGTTGTCATCTCGTTGGAGTGAAACCAGCCGTAGGTCGTGTCGTTGTCGTGGGTGCCTGTATAGGCAATGCAGTTGTTAATAAATCGGTGCGGCAGGTATTTTTCCATCGCGGGATCGGCGTCGAAGGCAAACTGCAAGATCCGCATCCCGGGCATGTCGTAAGCATCTCGCAGGGTCTCGACTTCGGGCGTGATCAGGCCGAGGTCCTCGGCGATCAGTGGGACTGAGCCCAGTCCCTTCCGGATGGCCCGGAAGAGGTCGTGCCCGGGCGCCTGGACCCATTCGCCGGTCGCGGCGGTTTTCGACCCGGCCGGGATCGCCCAGAATGACTCGAAGCCCCGGAAGTGGTCGATCCGGATCACGTCGACGCGATCAAGCAGCGCCCGAATCCGGAACAACCACCAGGCGTATCCGTCTTTTGCGTGGGCATCCCACCGATAGAGCGGATTTCCCCAGAGCTGGCCGTCCTCGCTGAAGAAGTCGGGTGGGACGCCGGCCATGACGACTGGCCATCCTTCAGTGTCGAGGAAATAGAGGTCGGGATGTGCCCAGACGTCGGCGCTGTCGTGCGCGACGAAGATTGGGATGTCACCGATCAGCCGGATACCTCGTTCCTTGCAAGTCTCGCGTAACTCTCGCCATTGGAGGTCGAAAGCGTACTGGACGAACTCGTGGAATCGGACCCCCTCGGCGACCCAGTCGCGCCACCGGTTGAGGGCGTCCGGCCGTCGCGAGCGGATATCGGGTTCCCACTCATACCAGGGGCGTCCGTCGTGAGCGTCGCGGAGGGCCTGGAACAGTACGTAGTCGTCGAGCCAGTCCTTTTGACTGCGGCGGAAGGACTCGAATCCGGGGTCTCCACCGTTGGTCGCAAAGCTCCGAAAGGCGTGGCGGAGCCACTCCCACTTGAGTGCGGCGACCGCCTCGAAGTCGACGCGATCGACCGGGAGGTCGGGCATTCGAGACAGTTCTCTCGCATCGATCCAGCCGCTAGCGGCCAGGCGATCGAGGCTAATGAGCAGCGGATTTCCCGCAAACGACGAGGGAGACTGATACGGCGACCCGCCATAGCCGACCGGCCCGAGCGGCAGCATCTGCCACCAGGTCTGGCCGGTTCGGGCGAGAAAATCCACGAAGGCATGCGCCTCATCGCCGAGATCGCCGATCCCGTGTCGGCCCGGCAGCGAGGTTGGATGTAGCAGTAATCCGCTGGCACGCGGCAATTCCATGAACGCGATCTCCTCCGCGGTCACACCGTGGGACGCCTCGAGCCCCAGAATCCTCTATTCGCCCAGGCTATCGAGAAAGGTCTCCAACTCTCGACGGAAAGCCGTTTGGTCCTCGACGTGCGGGATATGTCCAACATTGGGCAGGACGACCATCCTCGCTCCAGGAATCGCCTCTGCGAGCGCAGCGGCGACGATCGGGGGGTTGACGAGGTCGCGTTCGCCGACCATCACGAGGCAAGGAACCCGGACAACTCCGATCCGGTCGCGGGCGTCGTGCCCGCATGCGGCGGCACCCTGGCGAGCAAACGCATCGGCGTCCTGCGGCCAGGGGTTGCGTTCGGCGAACTGGATCATCCCCTCAACCTGCCCTGGATCGCGGTAAAAGGCCGGAGAGACGAGCCAGGGGAGCACCGCCCGGGTGAACGGGCCGGGCTCGAGCGTCCGGCGGAGGATGACCCACGAATCCAGCACGGCCTTCCGCCAGTCATCGCCTCCCAGGTGAGTCGAGACCAGGACGAGGCTTCGCACCATCCCCGGGTGTCGGATCGCCAACTCCTGCGCCACCAAGCCGCCGAGTGACTGCCCGACCACGTGGGCAGGCGTTGCGGCGATCGCGTCGAGCCAGCCGGCGACATCGTCGGCCATCTCAGCGGTCGAGTAAGACGCATCGGCCCGATCGCTCCGCCCAGCGTCACGCGCATCAAAGCTGAGCGTTCGGAACCGAGGAGCGAAATGCCGTTGTGTCCGGCTGAACGCCCGGTGATCGCCGCCCATCCCGCTGAGGAAGACCAGCGGCGGACCCTCCGTCCCGATCTCCTCGTAATAGAACGATCGACCACCAACAATCACCCTGGACATGTCCGGAAGCATCGACAAGGAAGAAGCAGCCGGCGACCGTTCGCAACGCGTCCCCTTCCGGCCTGGCTCCAGAGTATGCAGAAACCGGGGCATGGGAAGAGCAAAAACCGGGCCGGTCGACCGGGCGAGAGGGGAATGTAGGAATTGGAGGAATGAGGAATTCTCGCCGAGACCGACCATCCGGCCCGTGGTGGACTATCGCGCTGTAACCTCCCGAACTTCCCGGCCGTGCTCAGTTCGAGTTCCTCATCGGCTCCCTCTCTGGTATGATCCTTGGAGTCAACACGATTTTGTCAGGTGGGCGAATCATGAAGAAACGTCTTTCCTCCGACGCCCTGACGCGAACCCGATTCATTGCTCCGGTCTGCTCGGATTGAAAGGTCGGCGTTTTCCGTGCTGTCGCTTCAGGACGCCGATGCGTCCGAGTAAGGCTTTCTGGGCCACGCAATCGCCATCGGCCCGCCTGGAAGTCCTCGAACTGATGCGTCAGATGGCGTACTGTTATGATCCAATAACCGACCGACTTGAGAGAGTACCTGAGGTTGTTTAACGAGTTCTAAGTAAGGCTGCGGTCACCTCGTTGTTGGACTTCTTGGTGTCAGACCGACCCGATGTCAATGTGATAACCCGTGGCTCGTTCGACGAGGGGCCCGACGACGAGTTTATCGTCGCGGACGACGGGCAGGTCTACTGCCGAGTGGTAGGCGGCGCGGAGCGGGTCTGGGCCGGACCCGAACTGGTTCCGGCGAATCGCTGCAGCATGGCAGCGATACCGTGCAGAGGTCCGCGGGCTGCGATCCGACCCCGCTTAACTGGAGCCTGTGGGCGGGATGCAGGAGGAGTTGGCCCGAGTCGGAGCGTTCCCGACTGACCTGCCGCTGGTCTAGGAGCCGCTCAGGTCGCTCCTGGTAGTTCGAAGCGGAAGCCGGATTTAATTGAGGCGGGCAAACCCAACAAGGCGATCCAGAGAGTCGTTGATCTGCGGGACCCCGATCCGTTATTGATCGGCAAATTTTTTATATCGTACTATAATTATCTAGACCCACGAACTGACCGATCTCGCCCCCTGATCTTCTCACTGCGAGCCAGATTCGATGACCGACCCGCCGAGCAACATCCGGGCCCTCCAGGCCGAGCAGGTCCTTGAAATCTCCTGGCCGGACGGTCGGGTCGATCGGGCGTACTACCGGGCGATCCGGAGCCAGTGCCCGTGCGCGTCGTGTCGCGACGAGTGGACTGGCGAACGCATTCTCGACCCCGCCTCGATCCGGTCGGACCTAAAGCTCGTTGGGATGGAGAACGTCGGCACCTACGCCGTCCAGTTCGCCTGGAACGACGGCCACTCGTCCGGGATCTTCACCTGGGAGACCCTCCGCTCGATGGGCGAACAGGCCCAGGGCTGAGGCCAAGATGCCTGATTTCCCGATCACAGTCGCCATCCCCACGTTCAACGGCGCCGATCACCTGGCCGACGCCCTCCGTGGCATACCCGATCAGCAAGGGGTCGACTTCGAGTTGATCGTCTCCGACGATCGTTCCGACGACAGGACCATCGAACGGGTTCACACGCTGGCCGGCAATCGGGCAACGATCCAGGTCAACCCCGAGCGGCTGGGCCTCGCTGGCAACTGGAATCGTTGCGTCGCGATGGCCTCCGCGCCGATCGTCGCCGTTTTCCACCAGGACGACGTAATGCGGCCCGGCCACCTGGTCGCCCACCTCGCCGCCTTCGCCGACGCTCGCGTCGGGCTCGTCGCGAGCGCCTCGGATGTCATCGACGCTCGGGGCAAGCCGGTCAGCGAATCAGTCGTCAGCCGGGGCGGGCTTGGGCCGATCGATCGGGTCTTCACACCGGGTACACTCGCCCCGACGATGCTCGAAGGGAACCCGTTGCGTTGCTCGGCCGTCACGATCCGAAGGGCCGCGTTCGACGACGTCGGCGGCTTCGACCCCTCGCTCCAATATGTCCTCGACTGGGACTTCTGGCTTCGCGTCTCGCGGCGATGGTCGGTCGCCTGGCTCGCCCGGCCGACGGTCCAGGTCCGCTGGCACCCGGCGAGCGAAACGCACCGCTTCAAGGCCGGGACCGCCGACCTCGACGAATCCGCCCGGATGTTGGACCTCCTCTTCTCGATCGACCTGGCGCGGCACCCCGACGCCCGTCGACTCCGCCGCCACTCCGCCAGGCGCCTCGCTCGGGCCTTCCTCAACCGCGCCCACGATGCCCTCGGAGCCGGTCGACGCGACCTCGCCCGCCGGGCCCTCCGCCGCGGCCTCGGCCTGGCGCCCTCGATCATCCTCGACGGCCTTCGCGACCCCCGCCTCGGGCTCCGGATGGCCAGCCTTGCTTTTCCGGGAAGAGGCTCGACATAGCGTGCGTCCCCGCCGCGAAAACGAGAACGCAGGAGGAAGCAATGCCCCGTAGCTTCTGGAACGCCCGACCGATTGTCGGCGGCAATCTCCCACCCGAGACCTACGGCCGACTGGTCGCACGGTTTGTCTCGGCCTCCCCCATCCCGCTCCGGGGCGGGCGCGACACCGGCCGGCATATCTACCTCGACCTTCAGGTCCCCGATAGCCACTCCGACGCCGGGATCTACGAGTGCGCCGTCAACATCCGATCGAACGAGGGAACCGAGGTCCTCTATGCCCGGCGGATCGAACAGGTGAATCCGGGCTCGGCGGCCGATTTCGGGTTCGACCCGAACGTCGGGCTCTCGTACGGGACAGGCGGCGATCCCTCCGATGGTAGCTACCTCGGCCTCACTGACGCCGACTTCCAGCCGATCGTCAACGACGAACTGTATCAGACGATCTCCGACCTGGCCCAGTCCTGCTCCCGCGTGGCCGCCTACGGCGTGACCTACAGTGACGGAACCGGCATCCACGACATCCATATGAACTCCGGGACCGACCCCAGCGACTATCACGCCCGAGACGACCGTGTCCACCAGGACGGCGCCATCGCCTTCTACTTCGACCTCCAGTCGAGCGGCCAGCAGCAGAGCTACGCGACCTGGGTTTTGATCCGGTTCGCCTCGCAGAACGTCGTCGAAAGCTGAAGACCGCGCGTATCCCTCTTCCCGGCTGGACGTTAGAATATAGGGCGAGCCTTCTCGGTTTTCATTAGTAGAATGGGGATCGAGAGTCACGCCGTTCCCCGGGAAGTTGCCGAAGATGAGTTTGAGCCGTTCCGTCCCCGACCTCGAAATCAACGTGGCGCCCACAATGCTACCGGCGCTTCCGGTGGTCTCGCCCGAGCTTCCGCACCTGCCGGCCAGCCGCGCCGAGATGGAGGCACGCGGGTGGGACGCCGTCGACGTGATCTTCGTCACTGGCGATGCCTACGTGGATCATCCGGCATTCGCGATGGGGATTCTCGGCCGGGTGCTCGAGGCAGCCGGGTTCCGGGTCGCGATCCTCAGCCAACCTGACTGGCGGAGCGCCGACGCCTGGCGGCAGTTCGGCCGCCCCCGGCTGTTCTTCGGCATCAGCGCCGGGAACATGGACAGCATGATCAACCACTACACAGCGAACAAGAAGGTCCGCAACGACGACGCCTACTCGCCCGACGGCCAGATCGGCCTCCGCCCCGACCGCGCCACGATCCCCTACTCGCAGCGAGCCCGCGAGGCGTTCCCTGGCGTCCCGGTGATCGCTGGCGGCGTCGAAGCGTCGCTCCGCCGCCTCGCTCATTACGACTACTGGAGCGACACCGTCCGCCGGGCCATCATGCTCGACGCCAAGGCCGACCTCGTTGTCTTCGGGATGGGCGAGCATCAAATCGTCGAGATCGCCCGGAGGCTCGCCTCCGGCAAGTCGGTCAAGGACCTCCGCGACATGCGAGGCGTCGCCTACGCTCTGGGCGCCAGCGAAACACCGCCCGACGACGCGATCGTCCTCCCGTCTTATGAGGAAGTGAAGACCGACAAGCGCAAGTTCGCCCAGGCGACGCGGATCATCCACCACGAGACGAACCCACTCAACGCCAAACGGCTGGTCCAGTACCACGACCGCCAGGCGGTCGTCTGCAACCCGCCGCCGATGCCCGTCAGCAGCGTGGACATGGACCGGATCTACGGTCTCTCGTACACGAGGCTCCCGCACCCGATGTACCGGGGGCGTCGGATCCCGGCCTACGAGGTCGTGAAGGATTCGGTGACGATCATGCGCGGCTGCTTCGGCGGCTGCACCTTCTGCTCGATCACCGCGCATCAGGGGCGGATCATCCAGTCGCGATCGCGAGAGTCGATCCTGGCCGAGCTCCGGCGGATGGGGAAGGATCCCGAGTTCTCCGGGACGGTCTCCGACATCGGCGGCCCGACCGCGAACATGTACCAGATGCGATGCACTCGCCCCGAGGTCGAGGCGAAGTGCAAGCGGATGTCGTGCGTGCATCCGAAGGTCTGCAAACTCCTCGGCACCGATCACGGCCCGCTGATCGACCTGATGCGCGAGAGTCGCGAGATCCCGGGCGTCGATCGCGTCCTGGTCGCCTCAGGGATTCGAATGGACCTGGCGCAGGAGTCGCCCGAGTACCTCGACGAACTGGCCCGGCACCATGTCGGCGGCCATTTGAAGGTGGCTCCCGAGCACACCGATCCCGATGTCCTGCGCCGGATGAAAAAGCCCGAAGTGGACAACTTCGAAGGCTTCGCCCGGGCCTTCAAGG
>DAHZZC010000644.1 GCA_027435495.1 Planctomycetales bacterium | reverse complement strand
CGGCTGATTGACCAGCTGCATCGCGACCTCTCCGCAAACGTCCGGGCCGACATCGTCAACCGGGGTCAACCCGCACCGACCGAAGGTAGTTCACTCGCTGAGATGATTGCCGGACGCGACTGGCTCTTCGCCGAGGATGCTTACCATATCGACGTTTCCCATCTGGCCTCCGTGGTCCGGATGTCGGTCATGGCGAGGGATCACCTGGCCATCGCGAAGGCCGCCGATCTGGCCGAGTACGGCCGTCGCCTCTCGCCGAGGCTTCAGTACGAGGGTAATCCACCGTTCGATCGGACCTACGACGACCACCGGCTCTACTTGCACGCCTTGCTTGGCGAGCACATCGAGGAGGCTCTGGCCCTCTTCCGGTCGAGGCTGGGCGAGCCTGGAACCTTGGGAGAGGATGGGGATTCGGCTGTCGCCACAATGGCAGCGCAGGTGCTCGTGAACCTTCTGGCTCGGCTGGGACGGCTGGACGAGGCGATCGAGGTTTCCTCGGAGTATCTGGCGGGTCTGGCCGACGTTTCCCTGTTCTGCCCGACGGTCGCCCAGCTTTGCCAAAGAGCCAGAAATCCGGCCCGGCTCGCGGAGATCGCCCGACATCGCGGCGATCCCGTGCAATATGCCATCGCCCTGCTCGCCATGGCCATTTGATGGAGCGACGAACGGTTCTCAGACTGGTGGCCGGAGGCCCTTGTGCGGGTCGTCCTGGAACATTGCGTTCATCCGGCCAATTTCCTCATTCGCCGCGTGGATTGCTCGGCCAGTGAGGATCCCCGAGACATTCCGAAACGCCGGACCGATGTGCATCCCATTGGCAGCGATCGAAAACTCACGGATGTCCTTCTGGTGCATCGATCCGCGCATCTTGAGCACAGCGAGCCCACGCCTCATCTCGCCGAGGATCTCGACATAGCGGAGCAGGATGATCGAGTCGGTGATCGACGAGATATGCGCCTCGCTGACCGAGGTTCCGCCCATCAGCTCGGGAGTTGTCGCGGTGAAGAGCCCGGCCAGTTCCCGGTGCTTGATGAACGAGGTCAGGCTGATGACAAACTCGCGGAAGCTCTTGATGGAGCTGACCCGCTCGAGCGCCGAGAGACTGTCGATCGCGACACGGTTGGGGTTAAATCTCTCGATCTCGTGCTTCATTGTGATCAGGTGGTCCTCCAGCGTAGTGGCCTCGGGGTAGATGCAGATCAGCCGGAGCCGGCCATCGGCCTCCATCGCCTCGAAGTCCACGCCCCAACTTAGTGCGTTGCGAAAGAGCTGATCGTGGCTCTCCTCGAAGGCAAAAAGGAGCGACCGTTCGCCAGCCACGGCCCCTCCGCTGAGGAATTCGGTCGTCAGCAGGGTCTTACCGGTGCCAGTGGCTCCCGAGACAAGAACGACCGAGTCACGGAAGAATCCGCCGCCGCACATCCCGTCGAGTTCAGGAATCCCCGAGCTAATCCGGACGTTCGACGACCGCTGCCTTAACTCGATCGCGGAGAGCGGCAGGACGATAATCCCCTGTCCATCGGTGATCGTGAACGGAAACTGCCCCTTCTGGTGCGAGGTTCCGCGAAACTTGAGGACCTCGACCGTGCGTCGGCGCTTCTCCTGCTCGAGCGCGTTCCGCAGAACGAGGACGTTGTCGGCGACGAACTCCTCGACTCCATACCGGCTGACTTCACCCTCGTCGGCACAGCGTTCGGACGTGAGCAGACCGGTAACGCCCGTATCTTTCAGGGCCGCCGTGAGTCGGAAAATCTCGTGTCGGATGCGAGAGGGCTCGAACTGAGTGAAGATCCCGCCGAGAGAGTCGATCGAGACTCGGCTGGCTCCCAATCGTCGGATGGCGTGTACGATTCGAGCGATGAGGGCCCCGAGGTCGAAATCGCCGGAGACAAGCGTCGGCTCCCCGGGCTGGATGGAAGCGTCGACGAACGCCCACTTGCCGTCCGCCTCCCACCGGGCGACATCCCAGCCGAAGCCGGCGAGATTGCGTCGGATGTCGGCCGACTGCTCCTCGAACGTCACAAACACGCCCGCTTCGGCGAACCGATCGATCCCCGAAGCGAGAAACTGCGCCGCGAATACGGTCTTGGCGCTACCGGCGGTTCCTGAGATCAGTGTGGTCCGGCCCTTGGGAAGTCCGCCATACGTGATCAGGTCGAAGCCCTCGATTCCGGTTGGGAGTTTCTGGACGCCGTAGGCGTCCGCCTCGACTGCACCCATCTGTGATCTCCCGATCCATGCCTGATGGCCGGCGGGGACGGACTTCGTGTGTCGATCCCTTTCCGCATCGCCGGTCCCGGCCAACGAGGCCCTACCCCTCAATACGATGAATTTTATCCAGGCGGTCACCCGGAACGAACCGGCCTGGCTCGCCCGGCAGCCGTCAGCTCCGGCGTAATGAGCCGGTCGGATGGTCTCGATAGTAAGAAACGAGATGTCCCATCATTTCCAGGACCAGGAGCCGTCCCTCGTCGAGATAGGCCCGCGCCAGCGCCGCGACCACCCCGGCCGACCGCGCCTTCAGGATGTCGCCATAGAGCTCGACCACATCGCGCGGACCAGCGCCCAGGGATCCGAGCCGATCACCGATCTTCCTCAACTCGATGCTGATGTCGTTTTCGACCCGGTATTTTTGCTGCTGGATCGCCTGATCCAGAAGCTGTTCGCATCGGGTGGCCAGGCTCGCAAATTCCTCGGGATGCTTGTCCCGCAGCGATCGGCTGCGCGCTTCCTGATCGCCAGACGTCGGCGCAGCGGACATCCGGCGCCCGAGTTCTTGAAGCTCGCGCTCGAGCTGTTCGATCCTCTCGGTGCCCGCTCGCGCCGCGTCCTCGGCCCGTCGCATCCGGAGAAGGCCCCGGACGCTGGCCACGAGCACTAGCGGCTCCACCGGCTGGATTAAATACCCGTCGGCGCCGCTGATGAGCCCAAGCGACCGATCTGCATCACGCACGTAGCGTGCCGAGATGTGGAGAACCGGGATCGCGGCCGTGATGGGGTTCGCCTTGATCCGGCGGCAGACCTCGAAACCATTCACGTCGGGGAGGTCGACGTCCAGTACAACCAGGTTGTGCCGCCCCTGCGTGACCATCTGGAGCGCGGTGGTCCCGTCGCTGGCTTCCTCGACCCGGAAGCCTTCCCTGGCGAGCATCCGGCTCACCGCATACCGATTGGCGTCGTCATCATTCACGTTGAGGATGATCGGCGATTCCTCAGCCTGGCTCGAAGGGCTGGGAGTGGCAGCTCGGTCGGGATTCATGCTCCAGCCCCCGCGGGAATCCCCCGAATCTCGGCCACCATTGGGCCAGAATAAGCGATTGGCAAGCGAAGCCGGAAAGTGGAGCCGATTCCCGGGCGGCTTTCGAGCGCGACGTCGCCGCCGAGTAACATCGCAAGCTGTCGAGAGAGCGGGAGCCCCAGCCCGGTCCCCTTGAGCCGCGCCTGGAGTGGGCTGTCGACCTGAGCAAATTCCTCAAAGACCCGAGCCTGGTCCTCGACTGCGATTCCGATCCCGGTGTCCGTGACAGCGAACTCGACAGTCGCCTCGTCAACCATCGCAGCCGAGATGCGAATCTCTCCCCGCTCGGTGAACTTCAAGGCGTTGGAGAGGAAGTTCCGGAGGATTTGCGCCACTTTTCCCTGGTCGGTTCGAAGTGGCGGAATGTCGTCGGGCTCATCGAAAACCAGTTCCACTGCGTCCGAGGATTTCAGGGGGCGCACCATTCCGCGCAGGGCAGCAAACAGATCACGGGCGTCGAAGTTTTCGGGGCGGATGGTCGCCTTGCCGGCCTCGATCCGTGACAGGTCAAGGAGGTCATCGACCAGCTCCGAGAGCCCCTGGGCCGCCTGTCGAATATAACGAACCTCGGTCCGCTGATTGGGGCCGAGCCGATGGTCCCCCTCCTCGTCGAGCAGAAGGCCGGAGAGTGAGAGGATGGCGTTGATCGGGGTTCGGAACTCGTGGCTTATGTTCGAGAGGAAGCGAGACTTGAGCTCACCGGCGCGACGGAGAGCGGTGGCCTTATCCTCCAGCTCGGCGTAGAGGGCGAGAATGCCGCGATTGGTCTCGGCGAGCTCGGCCTCGGCTCGGCGCCGGGCCTGGATATCGCGGACGAGCTGACGCTGGCTCTCGGCCAGCTCGCGATTGAGCGCCAGGACCGACCCACGCAGATCCTCCCACGCTTCGATGTCATGCTCGGCGACGACAAAGAGCCCGCTCCCGCATTGGTAGGCAGCCCCTCCGAGTGAGGCAGGTGTGGTCCCAGGACAGCCGATGTTCAGAATGCCCTGGTAGAGAAGCCTTCCCTCGTTCTCGTCCCCGTCCCCGGCCCTGCGGTCGATGAGCTCGGTGAACATCGGCTGGATGAACGATCCGGCGGCGTTCCACCCCGTCTGGTCCGGCCCTGGCTCCGTACCACCTGCGACGCGGAGAAAGCCCCGGTTGGCATCCGCGACGGTGCCATCGGCCTCGATCCGGGCCAGGGCCGTCGCCATCGAGTTGCGGAGATAGTCGGGGACCCTGGCCGACTCGGTAGCCAACCGATCAGGTGTGGGCTTCACGGAGCGCCTCCCTCGCGTTGGCTCCCCACAGGTCGGCGTTCAGGTCCCGCCAGAGGCCGTCGAGCTGGTTCAACGCCAGTCCTCCGATGAGGACCGCTGGACGTCCCGCGCTGCCGTCACCCCGGATGCTCTGGATCGCCTCGCGACCTGTGCTGACCTGCGAGGGCATCGAGATCGAAAGCCCGACCAGGTCGGGACGAAATCGGTCGACCTGCTCGAGGAGCGATTGGGTCGGCGTGTCGGCCCCAAGGAATTGCACCTCCCACCCTTTGACCTCAAAGGCGTCGGAGACCATCCGAAGTCCCAGCTCGTGATGATTCCCCTGAACGCAGGAGAAGAGAGCCTTGCGCTGGACCGGAGGGGCAAACTCGGCCGTGGCAAAGGCCTGGGCCATCAGGCTCTCGGTGAACGCCGT
>DAHZZC010000643.1 GCA_027435495.1 Planctomycetales bacterium | reverse complement strand
CGCGATCGTCGCGGCGGATTGAGGGAGCCGGGTCGCGCCCGAGGATCACGTCGAACTGCCAGGAGCCGGACGCGTTGCGGGGACTCGGTCCGCGGAGGAACCCCGGACGTTGGGCCTCGCCCTGAGTGGGGAAGCGGAGCGTGAAGTCGCCGCGGCGGAGGGTCCGGCTGGCGGCCTCCGCCATCGGGACGACGATCGGCTCGCCCCGGGGCGCAGAGACGACGACGGGGAGCGTCCCTCGAACACGCCGGAGCGTCTTCGCCTTCGGATCGGGCAGTCCCATCTTCATCGACCACTGTGCGATGGCGATCGTCCCTGGGATCTCCGAACGAGAGCTGAAGTTCGGTTGTCCCGGCGTCTTCTCGTCAGGAGGCGGGACGGTCCGCCCGCCATCGTCCTCGATCTCGACCTTCGGCGTCCCGTCGGGATCGAGGAACCGGCCCGGCTCGGCGAATGCCTGAAGGCTGAGGGAAAACACGCCCACTCTCTCCGGCTTGCGGTTCGCAAATTCGCCGAGGTCGAGGTCGCGCTGCCAGTGCAGGCTGGCCAGGTGAACGCGGAAGGCGCCCCGGTAGAGCGTCCACGAGGGCGGGTCGCCGTCGATCAGCCGGATCGTTGCGGCCTTCGCCGGCTTCCAGGAATCGATCGACGGGTCGTTCCGAACGTGCCCGGCCTGGCCGAGGCGGTCGAGCGCCTCCCAGAAGGGTATCTTCCTCGATGTGCTCACCGAGACCGAGCGACGGGTCGATCC
Organism: Planctomycetales bacterium; assembly: GCA_027435495.1. Lineage (GTDB taxonomy): Bacteria > Planctomycetota > Planctomycetia > Isosphaerales > Isosphaeraceae > JAKAUH01. The sequence continues at coordinate 9,170 of DAHZZC010000643.1, read as the reverse complement.
GGCGTCCTTCTCGGCCTCGATCTGGATCCGATGGCCGCTGCGCTCGGCGAGTGTCTGGACTGCCTTCTCGAGCGGGACGCCGTCGAGGTCGAGCGAGACGAGGGTCGGCTCCCCGAGCCGGCGTCCCTCGATGGTTCTCGTGATCGTCGAGATTCGCGACCGGACCTCGGCCGTCGCCGACTTCTCCGCCTCGCCGAGCGCCGCGAGCGCCGGGGTGCCCAGCTCTTCCAGGGAGATCGCCGCCTCGGCACGCTCTGCGCGATCGGCCGAGCCCAGCAGCCGGACCAGCTCGGCCGGGCCGGGTTCATCGGCACCGGTGGCGAGGGTCGCGGCGATTGCGAGGGCGAGCATCCACATCGGCAGGAGTCTCCGGGGCTGGTCGGGTTTTCACGGATCAAGGGAGGGGAATATCCCGGAATTCAAACACCACCTCGGCCGGAACGCGGACCATCCGATAGTAACGAAAACGCGCCAAGACCGGTTTGCCGCCGGGCTTGTTGAGGCGGTAATTCCGTCGGCCCTGGCCATTGATGTTGATGAACCCCGAGCCCGCCATGGTGTCGAGCAGGCGTCCGTCGGGGTGGACGATCTCGACCTGATGGTCGGCCAGGGAACCGAGCCGTGAGGTCACGAGCCGAGGCGGATATTTCGGGGGAAGTTCGAGTTTCTCAAGGTTCGCCTGGATCTCGAACGAGACCGAGAGCGCCTGCGGGTCGTCGCGAAGTTCCTTCAGGGTGAACGTGACCTCCTCGAATGGGAACGTCCGCCCGACCGGGCCGACGAGCGGTACGTCGAACTCGGGGAGAGGCCGGCGCACCTGGAGGACGACCGGGACCGTTCCCTTCAGTCTCGCGATCGATCGGGCTGACGGCTCCGGCGTCGCCAGGTCGAGTTGCAAATGTCCCTGGGTCGATCCCTCGCTGATGAGGAAGGACATTTGCGGGAAGGCGTCGCCGTCCTCGTGCGGGAGGAGTGATCGGCCACGGTCGTCGATCGCCTCGATCGCCCGCGGTGGGGCCACCTGGCCGAACCACATCCGAGGCTCGACCTGGATCTCGATGTCGAGGTAGAACCGCTGCTCAACCATCGTTGCGGACCGACCGATTTGCATCCTCGCGTTCAACGGGTTCGACCCGATCCAGGGGCCGGGGATCAAGAGTCGGTCTCGGCTCTCGTGGAGCCCGTGTAGCAGGATGCGGAACGGTCCGTCGGTGGTGGTCGGGTATTGCGGGACCGAGGCGCCCAGCTCGACCACCGGGAAGTAGCGGACGGCTGGCAGTTCCTGGTGGAAGAAGCAGGGGCCCGCGCCCAGCTTCTCGATCGCTTCCCAGAACGGGACCAGTCCCGGCGGGCCGGCGGCGACCTCGGGGACGTTGTGGTGCGTCGTCCATGCGAGCCGGAAGCCGGTCTGCTCGCCGATCGCCCGGACGACCTCCGGCATCGGCCCGTGCACCTCGTCGAGCCGGATCATCGTCGGCCTTGGCATCGCCTTCTTCTGGATCGTCTCCCAGACCGCGAGCATCCGGGCGCGGGCCGGGGCGTCGGCCTTCACCATTGCTGACTCGATCGCGGGGAGGGCCTCTCGGCCGATCGCGGCGAGCCGATCGGCGGCCTCGATGCACTCGGCCTCGGTCCCTGAGCCGAGCTTCGAGACGAGCGAGGCGGCGTCGGGGGCGATCGCCATCGAGAGGATCACGACCGGGACGAGGCAGGCTCCGGGCATCGTCGATGGGCCTCCGTCTGGCGATCAGGGCATGGGGACGTCGTGGAAGTCGAACGCGATCTCGGTCTTTTGCTGGACCAGACCGTGGAATCGCAGAATCACAGGCGGGCCTTGCGCGATCGCCGGGCCAAACGGATTCGGTATGAGCTGGAATCGACGGGCCATGAAGTTCGGACTCTGCGACGGATTCCCACGTATCGCGATCGGGTGGCCCTGGGCGTCCAGGAGCTCCACCCGATTGAGGGCCTGGTCAACCTGGAACGTCGCAAGGTCGGGAGGCTGGCTGGGGTTCCACGGCCGGAACCGGGTCACCTGGGGCCGATCGCTGGTGACCTCGATCAGGACCGACGAAACCTCGTCATTGGCGCCTGTCGAGACCTCGAGGATACGGACCGTGGCGCCGTCGATCCGCCCGGATTGTCCGGGCGCTTTTTGGTCGAGCGGGAAGACCAGCGGGCTCGGCGTCCGGGCGACCATCACCGCCGGGATCGACCCATGGAGCCGCCGGAGCGATCGGCTGCCGAGGTCGTCAATCGCCAGCGTGGCGACGGCTTCGAATCCGGAGTACCCGGCCAGGAAGGGAACCTGATAGACGTTGTTCGGCGGGCTCGCAGCGCTGGCGTTCCGCTTTCGACCGAGGTCATCAACGGCCTCGGTGATCGCGATCGGTCCTGCCGGGCGGACGACCAGGCCCGGCTCGGGGATGACCACCATCCGGATCATCAAACTTCCGCGCGGCGGGCTCGACGTGACGCTCGGCTTGCGCTCGATGGTCGCGCGCAGACCGGTGATCTTCACCCGGATCGGCCCGGAATCGCTCACCACGGGCCGTCCGCCCGGGAGACCCGCATGGAGCACGAACCAGCCGTTCGTCGGGTCGAAGACCGAGCCCGGGTGCAGGTCGTGGCGAAGCTGGCCCGCCTCGCAGATCCGGTCAATCGCCTTCCAGAACGGCAGCGGATGATCCGAGACGATCGTCACCTTCCTCGCCTCGGCCTCGGCCAGCCTTGGGTCCGCCTGACGACCCTGCATCGGGAATCTCATTCGCATTCCAGGCATCGTCGCCGGGCCGAACTGAACCGCCAGGGGGAGGTGATACCGGTTGTTCAGAGCTTCGATGACCTCGGAGAGCGGGCGGTCGCGGAAATCGAGTTGCAGCTCGGTCGGCTGCTCGAACCTGGCCCGCTCGGCGCCCCGTTCGATGGCCTCGATCAGCCCGGGAACTCTGGCCCGGACTCTTGCGTCGCCGGAATGCTCGGCGGTGCGAAGGTCGGAGATGGCTCGCGTGCCGAGGCGTTCGAGGGCCCGGGCGGCCTCGACCCGATCCGAGAACCGATTCGAGCCGAGCCGACGCACCAGGTTGGCCGGAGAGGGGTTGTCGGCCGCGGCGAGGAGTCCGATGATGATCCAGGCGCCTAGTTGTATCATGGCCGTTGGGCCTCCGATCCATCAGGGCATTGGAACGCCGTCGAACGCGAACGGGAATGTCATCGCCGCGCCGACGAACGTCGAGACCCGGAGCTTGACCTCGCCGAGGTCCAGCGGCGTGCTGGGGGCGTGGGACGGGATCATCAGCCGCATCCGCCCGCGCAGACCGCCGGGCGGAGACCTGAGGAAATGCCAGTTCAACGGACGTCCCTGGCCGTCGATGACCTCGATCTCGTGCGGGATGGGGCCGAGCGGTCGAGGGATCATCGTCGGCGCCACGCCTGGCCCCTGGACCAGCAGCGAATCCGAGGGCGTCTCGGTCTCGAAGGTCAGCTCCAGCTCGCCGTTGAACTGTCCGGGCTTGACCTCGGACTCATGGATCGCCAGCTTGATCCCGTCGCGCTCGATCTTCCGGCCACCGGCATCGGCGAGTGGGACGACGATCGGATCGTCGCCTCTCCCCATCAGGGCGATCGTGAGGAGTCCATCGATTCGGGCGGTCGATCCCGTTGTCAGGGCGGAATCATCGAGTGCGATGCGGATGGTCCGCGTGGGCGAGGGCGGGAAGTATCCTTGCCCGAAGGGCGACGCTGGATTCCCCGGAGCCCGCCGCGCCGCGACCGCGACCGCGGGAAGCAGCGAACGACCGTTGGTATCGGTGGCCTTCAGTTCGGACGTCACCACCTCGCCGATGATCCAGAGTTCCGGTTTGACCGAGACCCTGAGCTCGGCGTAGAACATCGACGAACGCGGCGAGTCGTCCGGAGCGACCGCCCGGACATCCACCCTCCTCGCCATTGGGACGCCGTATGACCCAAGGCCGGGCTCCAGATTGATCTCCCGTTCGCGGACGACTCTCTCCAGCTCCACGCGGAACGGTCCTGCGGCGACGTTTGGAGGCTTCGATTGGCTGGGGAGATGCCCCTGGCCGAATGCGGGCCGGTCGCGAGCGGGTTCGAGGAGCAACGCCGAGGCGATCTCGTCGCGAAGCCTCGACGCCCGAAGACGGATCTCCGGGTCGCTTTCGGATCTTGCGGCGCGGAGTGCCGGCAAGGCACGACGGCCCATCTGACGGAGCTCGTCGGCCGCGGCCTCGCGATCGGCGTAGCGATCGGCACCCAGCCGCGCCACGACCGCCCCGGCGTTGTCCTCGGGCGATGCACGGAGCATCAAAAGCGAAACGATCGCCATGATACCCATGAGGCTCGCTCCTCGATCCATCGGAACAATTCCAACCTCACGGTAATCCGGCCAGAGGCCACAAGCAAGGGTCTCACCGGATTCATCGGAGATGGACTTCCTCGTCCAAGGCGCCATCCCCGGTTTTCCATTTTCTCATTCCCGGTTATGGAAATGAGAAACGACCCTGGGGGACGATCAGCGGCTGTGTGGATGTCGGTGGGTCGTGGTCAGGATGCCGAGGGCTGTCGCCATTGGATGGCGAGCGCTCGCGGTCGTCGGGTGGAAGATTCCCGGCGAGGCGACGACCGCCGCATGGCGTACGCGGAACGCCCAGGCCGGGCCGGAGGGGTGCTTCCTTTCGCTGGACTTCGCCTGGCGATGCTGCGGGCTGTTGCCGACGAAGAACGAGCGGTCCGCCAGGACCGGTGTCGAGAGGCTTGCCGCGTAGGTCGTTGTCCCGACGACGGCTCCGTCGTAGCGAGCGAGGATCGTCTTGTTGTAGACGTCTCGTCCCTTCAGCGTGAAAGTGGCCTGGCCGTTGGCGTCGAGGTTGACCGAGGCGATCGGCAGGCCGTTGGCCAGGAGCGTCACCGAACCCATCGGTGTCGCGGTGCCCAGGACCGCGCCGGCGACATGGACCGAGACCTTCAGCCGGGTGTTCCGGCCGCCCAGCGAGGCCGGCACGGTCGAGGGCGTCGGGAGGTAGATCGGCGTCACCGAGATCGAGGTGTTCAGGATCACGGGGGCGAGCGGGTTGGTCGTCACCAGTGTCGATTGCGCCGTCGAATGGCTGGGTGCCACGCCGCTGCCTGTCGGGGTGAACGCGGCCGTGAACGAGTGGTTGCCCGGCGTCAGGTCGGGCAGGCTGAGGGTGGCCACGCCCGAGCTTGAGAGTGGGACCGTCCCGATCGTCTTGCCGCCGTCGAAGAACGCGACCTGGCCCGAGGGGTCGGGGGTACCGGCACCGACCAGGGCCGAGAGGGTGATGACCGACTGCGTATAGGCCGAGGCCGGGGCCACCAGCGTGATCGTCGAGGCGAGGATGCCGGCCCCCTGGACGGTCACCGATGTCGAGGCCGAGCCGCCGCCGACGTAGTTGACGTCGCCTGAAGTATAGGTGAACGCGATCGAGTGCTGGCCCTGGGCGAGCGAGGCGAGCGTCAGGACGGCCCGGCCGTCCACCAGCGGGACGCCCGATGCCAGCGTGGCGCCGGTGGTCATGTCGGTGAAGGCGGCCGTTCCGGTTGGGGCCGCGCTGGTGGGCGTCGCGGGGAGAACCGTGCCGATGAAGGAGACCGGCTGGCCAGCGGCGACGGACGGCGTCGCGGTCGCGATCTGGACCGTCGGCGTGGCCTTCTCCACCGTCAACGTAACCGTGTTCTGGCTCTTCTGGAACGACTGGGTTCCGCCGAACTGTGCGATGACAGTATTCGTTCCGGTCGGCAGGTCGGTCGTCTGAAGCAGGGCATAGCCATTGGGATCGATGGGGACGTCGCCGATTGGGACGGGGCTCCCCAACAGATAGAAGACGACATCGCCGATCGGCGCGATCGACGTGCCGGAGGTGCTCACGTCCGCGATGAACAGGGCTGTCTGGCCGTAAGGCAACGGGCCCGGAGTGCCCTGGAGGGTGGTCGTCGTCGGTGCCGGGAGGTACAGGACGACGTCGGCACCCGAGGCCCCGCCGTGATAGCTGATGATAAACATCTGACCGCCGAACATGATGGAGTCGTTATCGGCGAGCCCGTTGAACGTCCCGGTAATGGGGAGGCCGTTCGGGTTGGAGATCAGCGTGTAGACCGACCCCGGCTCGGGCGCGATCAAGCCCAGCGACTGGAGCGTGAGCGTCGAGCCCGAGAGGTTGATCGGGGTCTGCGGCCCGTTCGCGGCGGGGGCGACGCGGATCTGCGAGTAATCGGTGCCGGCGATCGGCTGCTGGCCGGCGACCGAGGGTCCGCCCAGGCCGAAAACAAACGTCTCTCCGGTGCTCGGGGTCACCGAGGTGAAGTTGAGGGTGCCGGCGGACGTCGGACTCCCGGGGAAGATCGTGCCGTTGCCGGTCGAGACGTAGGCGCCGACGGTCCCCTGGCCGCTCGACCCGTTGAGGGTCCCGCCGGAGTCGGAGACCCCCGGCAGGACGGCGCCCGGCATGGTGGTGAGGGTTGCGGAGGCGGCAACCACGATCGGGGCGGTCAGACCGGCGGCGAGGTGGCCCGAGGCGATCATGGTGCCGGCGTTGTCGAGAACCTGTCCGGCCTGGAACTTCGGTCCGCCGTCGATGGTGAGAACCCCGGCGCCGGTGCTGCTGAGCGTCATCGAGGAGACCGAGCCGGCGATCGTCCCCGACTGGGTCACGGCGACGCCGATCGTCTGGGCGGAGGTGAAGAGCGTCGAGGTGGCGTCAGCCAGCAGGGTGTCGGCCTGGAGATTGAAGGGCTCCTGCACCGGCCCGTTCTGGCCGAAAATCCCGCCGGAGTTGGTGATCTGGATGCCATATCCGGGCGCGGTGCCGGTCTGGCCCGAGGTCCCGGCGTAGACCGGCGTGGCCGAGAGGACGGCCTCGGTGTCGATCTTGGAGCCGATCCCGTCGATCAGGAGGCCGGAGTTGCCGCCGCCCGAGCCGTTGCCGCCGGTCCCTGTGACGGAGAACGTCCCGGTGTTGCTGCCGTTCCAGAGGAGCTGGCCGCCAGCGGTCAGCGCGACACCCGAGCTGCCGGTCGAGTTCGAGCTGCCGTCGCCGGTCCCCGTGACGGTCATCGAGGCGCCCGTCGACGTGATCGTCGAGCCGGTGCCGCTCACGAGGAGGCCGTCGTCCTGGCCGATTCCGTACTTCCCGCCGTACGCGGTGATCGAGAGGGCTCCAGCCGTCGAGGTGATCGAGGCGCCCGAGTCGACGCGGACGCCTACGTCGAGGCCCTGCGAGCCGTTGGAACCGCCGCCGTCGCCGGTGATGGTGAGGCCCGGGGCGGTGATCTTCGTCCCGCTCGAGCCGGAGACAAGGACGCCGGCATCGTTCCCGCCGCCGCTCCCGCCGTAGCCGTAGAGCTTCAACGGGCCGGTCGGGTTGATCTGGCCGCTCGAGGTGACGGCGATGCCGACGTCATTCCCGGCGTCGCCGGCGTGCCCGGTGCCGTTCCCGTAGATCGAGAACCCGCCGCTGCCGCCGATGCTGCCGTTGGTGCTCACCAGGACGCCGTCGCTGAACCCGTTGCCCGAGCCCCCGGTCCCGGTGATCGAGCCCTGCGCCGTCACGGCGAAGACCTGGCCGCCGTTGGAGACCTCGACGCCGACATCGGAGCCGTTGTCGCCCGCGGAGCCGCCGCCGGTCCCGGTCACCGAGAGCGTGCCGCCGCTCGTTGTGAGCTTCGCGCCGGTCGGGCCCTGGTATCCGTTGACGGCGACGCCGACGCTGCCGCTGCCCTGGCCGCCCCGGCCGGTGACCGTCACGGTCCCGATCGAGCCGGCCACGACGCTCGATCCCGTGGCGATGTAGACGCCGAAGTCGGTGGAGTCGGCCGAGGTGCCGCCGCCGGTCCCGGTGATGGAGAGGTCGCCCGAGCTGGTCGTGGCGTTCGAGGCGAGGGCCAGTTTCACCCCCGCGTTGCTGCCCTGATTGCCCGTCCCCCCCTGGCCGGTGATGGTGAGGGTTCCCGAGCCGGTCTCGCCGATCGTCCCGCCTGAGGCGTAGACGCCGATGCTCTGAGAGCCGTTGCCCGACTGGCCGCCCGTCCCGTTGAGGGTGAGCGAGCCGGAGGACGTCGAGGTGACCGTGCCGTCGATCGCGATGCCGAAGTCGTTCGAGCCGCCGACGCCCCCTGCACCCTGGATCGAGACGTTCCCGCCGACCGTGATGGGACTGGTCGTTGTCGAGCCGGTCGACATCTGTCCGCTGGCGATGTTGACGCCGACGTTGTTGCCGGTGCCCGCGGACGATCCGCCGCCGGTTCCATTCACCGTCACCGAACCCTGGCTCGACTCGATCGCGCCGGAGAGGTTGATCAGGAGGCCGTAGGAGTCGCTACCTCCCTGGCCGCCGACCCCATCGACCGAGACGTTCCCGGTGGTGGTCGTTTGGATCGTCCCGGAGGTCACCTGGACGCCGATGTTGTCGGAACTACTGGTTGTCGCTGAGGCGCCGGCAGTGCCATTGACCGCGAGCTGGCCGCTCGTCGCCTCGATCGTGCCGCCATTGACGAAGATCCCCTTGTTGTTGGTCGCATCCTGGCCGCCGGTGAGGAGCCCGGAACCGCCGGTCCCCGTCACGGTGACGGTCCCGCTCCCGGTCGCGTCGATCGTCCCGCTGGCCAGAACACCGTAATCGGCGTTCGTTCCCGACCCTCCCTTGCCGGTGACGGAGAGGTTGCCCGATCCGGTCGCCTCGATCTTCGAGCCGGCGAGGTCGCGGATGCCGGAGTTCTGCTTGCCGGTCGCCGAGTCGCCACCGGTGCCGGCGACTGTAACCGAGCCGCCGCCCGAGGTGATCGTCGAGCTAAGCAGAAGATCGACACCGGAGTTATAGCTGCCGCCGGCCGACATGCCGCCGGTGCCAGTGACCGAGACCGTTCCGGTCCCCGTCGCGTTAATTGTCTCGCCGTAAAGATAGAGGCCATAGGCGCCGGTCTGCTGGCCGGCGGAGGAGCCACCCGTACCGACGACCGAGATGCTGCCGGTCCCGCTCGCCGAGATCGTCGCTCCGCTTGCGAAGATCCCGCTGTTCAAGGAGGCCGGCGTGGAGGCCGACGGATCAGCCCCGCCGATCCCCGTCATCGAGACGTTCCCGTTCGTGCCCGCCGAGATGGTCTGGTTGATGAGATAGACACCCCGATCCTTGTTGTTC
>DAHZZC010000642.1 GCA_027435495.1 Planctomycetales bacterium | reverse complement strand
CGCCCGAGGCGGCAAACGCGTCGTAGGCGGGGGTCAGGTAGCCACTCCCACCGGCGATCGGGGCGTCGGGGACCGCGACATAGGGCGGGAGCATTCCTCGGTTGGCCTCGCGCAGCTTCGCGACCGCACTGCCGAAGCCGGGATACTCGATCGCGGGCGACGGCCGGTATCCCGAGAGAAGGTGCTGGGAAGCCCGGCCGTGGTCCGACTCGGGCGAGGTCATGCTCCGGATCAGGGTCGCCCGGTTCATCACCTTCGCCAGGTTGGGCAGAACCTCACTGATTTGAAGGCCAGGGACGGAAGTCGCGATCGGTTGGAACTCGCCGCGGACGTCCGCCGGTGCCTTCGGCTTCGGGTCAAAGGTGTCCAGGTGCGACGGCCCGCCAGCCAGCCAGATGAGGATGCAGTTCTTCGCCCGCTTTTCCCTCGTTCGCTTCTCTGAGGGACCGCCGGCGTTTCCGGCCATCGCCTGAAGCCGAAACCAGTCGTCAAGTCCCAGGCCGAGGAACCCCAAGGTTCCGGCCTGCAGCACATGCCGCCGCGTCGGCCCGTCGCACCGCGCCGCATTCCTCGCTCGCTCCTGGTTCATCGGAAGGGCTCCTTCTTTTCTTGTTCTTTGTTATTGGTTCTTTGTTATTGGTTCTTTGTCATGGATCATATTTGGTTGACGTGCCTCGAAGATCCGGAACCAATTACAAAATACCAATTACCAAGAACAAGAATCAGTGGTTGAAGGCGAATTCGCGGGAATTGAGGAGTGCCCAGAAGAGGTCCTCGGCCACCTCGGACAGGGACGGAGCGCTTTTTAGGTCGGCCGACCATCGCGAGAGCTCCTCAGCGGTGGGTGGGCGGCCGACCGTCCGATAATACAGGCTCTCGACCAGTTCCTCGGGTTCAAGTTCCAGTTTCAGGGCGCTGGCGAGGTAGCCGTTGAGATTGGAGACCTTGTTCTCGATCAGGTCGCCACCGATCAGGAGGAGAGCCTGTCCGAGGCTGAGCGTCGGGGTCGGGGTTGAGGCGCAGGTCGAGGTGCGCGAGCATCGGCCGAAGGTGTCGAGGATCGCGCTGCCGGTCGTCGGGTCGGAGACCTGGATGGCCCGGCGCGCCGCGAGACGGCCGATGCGACCATCCCCCGCGAAGAAATTCGGGACGTCCGTCGCCTGCGCCAGAGCATCGGCCATCTGGTGCGCGGTGAGCGGCCTTGGCAGGTGGTGAGAGAAGAGGCGAAGGTCCTTCGCATTGCCCGGAACTGTCGCCGAGGAGAGGCCATAGGTCTCGGAAAGCGCCATGGTTCGGATCAGGTCGCGGAGGTCGTATTTGTGGTCGACGAAGTGCTTCGCCAGCGCGTCGAGGAGTTCAGGATGGACGGGCGGGTTGGATCGGCTCATGTCGTCGGGCGGGTCGACCAGCCCCTTGCCGAAGAGCTGCGCCCAGACCCAGTTTGCCATGGCGCGGGCGAAATAGGGGTTGTCCGGCGAGGTGATCCAGTCGGCCAGCGATTTCCGGGGGTCGTCGGATGCCCCAAGCTTCACCAGATGGCCGTCGAGGAGCCGGGGCTCCGCGGGTTTCATCGTCCTCTGGTGGACGACCCGCCCCTTGGGATCGATGGTGACCTCGGACCGGGCCATCATCATGCCGGGTCCGCCGCTCCCGCCCCGAGAAACCTTGGCGAAGAAGGCGGCCAGTCCGTAATAATCATCTTGCGTCCAGACGTCGAACGGATGGTTGTGGCACTGGGCACATCGTATCCGAAGACCCAGGAACCGTTGCGCGGAGAGCTCGGCCTGATCGATCGCCGGGACGGGTTCCATCGCGTAATTGACGGGTCCGCCGTTGTCGATGTCGAGCGGGTCGCCCAGGGCCGTTAACAATGTTCGGACGGTCGCATCCCAGGGACGATTTTTTTCAAGTCCCTGGTTGACCCACGCCTGGTAACGCGGGGCACCAGTGCCCTGGCGGGCGGTCGTGATCTGGAGGAGATCCCCCAGCTTGATCCCCCAGAACTGCTGAAATTCCTTCGTCGACAGAAGGCGGTCGACCAGCTTCGCCCGTTTCTCCACGTCCTTGTCGGCCAGGAAGGCCCGAATTTCCGCCGGCAAGGGCTGTTCGCCGGTCAGGTCGAGGGAGACCCGACGGAGGAATGTGGCGTCGCTCGCAGGCGGACTCGGCGGGACCCTCAGCGATTCGAGCCGTTGAAAAAGCAGGTCATCCACGAAGTTCCGGCGTTTGAGCTTGCGAAAGTCGAGATCCAGGTCTGGATTGATCACCGTGGAGATCCGGGCGGCCAGGACGTGTGACTCATACCGGACGATCACATCCGTCTCGGCGCGGGCGAGGAGCTGGACGGTCCCATTCGAGGAGACCGAAGCCGCCGCGTCGTCGTTCGACTTGAAGGAGGCGAGGCGGGTGACATCGCGTTCGTGGCCATCGGCGAATTTCGCGACGACCCGGAGCTGTCGGGGCCCCGGCGCGTCGAGGCGGATCGGGCCGCCCGGCTCGACCCGGACGCTCGCGACCGTACCATGGAGTGCGCCCCTGCGCTCGGGTGCCCCGTCTCGAATCCAGGAGAGGAGGGTTCGATATTCGGTGGAATCGCCCGAGAGGCGCCGGCCGCCACCATGTGGCGCCCGACCGGCGGCCTTCACGAGCAGGAGGCTCTCCTCAGGGGCGATTCTCGAAATCCGACGCTGGCCGAGGTCGCGGACCACCGACCGGTAATCCTCGGAGGGATCGTAGCCGAAGAGAGAGAGGTGGAACCCGTTCTGCCCAGCGAGTCGGCCATGACACGAGCCCGTGTTGCACCCCATCCGGGTGAAGATTGGAACGATGTCCTCGCCGAAGTCCCACGACCGGGACGCCCGGGGCGCAACGGTCAGCTTCGCCTCGGCCGGCGGTGCGTCACGGGCACCTGGAATTGAGGCGCGGATTGTGACCTTCCCCGCACCGACCGGCTGGACGTATCCTCCCGGCTCGATCGTCACGACCCCGGCAGGCTCGGCCACCCAGGTCACCTGGGCCGTTCGATCGCGGGCCGGATCGCTGGCATCGGTCGCCAGGAGTTGCAATCCGGAGTCGTCTGCCGTTATGGTGGACAACTCGGGCGCGACGACGACCACGGGTCGAGCCGGAATCGGCGGGGCCTCCGCAATCGCTGGAGC
>DAHZZC010000641.1 GCA_027435495.1 Planctomycetales bacterium | reverse complement strand
ACGTTTGACATGCCCATGCGCGTCTGTAGGAGCCAGCTCCTGCTGGCGACTCGTGGCTGTTGCGAGGAATCGCCGGCTGGAGCCGGCTCCTACAGAAGACGATCCACGTTTGACATGCCCTGCGCGTCTGTAGGAGCCAGCTCCTGCTGGCGACTCGTGGCTGTTGCGAGGAATCGCCGGCTGGAGCCGGCTCCTACAGAAGACGATCCACGTTTGATATGACCATGCGCCCCTGGGGTATTCGCGTCTGAGGTGGGGCATCGAGCTTTGGCCCCTCGGATCGGGCCTGGGGCCTTCGCACACCCCTGGGATCGGGCTTCGCGCGGTCGCCTTGTGGTGCGTCCGCACACGTCCGCGTTCCGGAATCCCGTCTTATTTTCAATTTTGAATCTGGAATTCTGGATCAGAAATCCGTATTCTCACGCAACGATTTCCCGATCCCTGTCCAGCCGCATAAAATAAGGGGTTTTCCGCCGCGTGGACCGATCCTTTCTCCGTCGATAAGGACCCCCCAACGGCATTCGGTTTGCTCCTCCGAGACCCTCGTCGTCCGTCCCTCGCGAGCACGCGGGGGAGGGAATTCCTGAGGACTTCCGGAGGAGTTTAGACACCATGACGAGCATGATGACCGGTCGCGGCGTGGCCCCGCACCAGCACGAAGAGGGGCAGATCACCCAGGCGATCGAGGAGTATACGAGCATGGTGCCGTCGGGCACCTACCTGACGGCGGCCGTCGGCTGCATCGGGATCTCGGCGGTCTTGCACATGATGGGCCGTAAGCACGATGCACAGTTCGTCGGCCACTGGGTGCCGACGATTTTGATGCTCGGCCTGTACAACAAGATGGTCAGGCAGCACGGCTCGTACTGAGCCGAGGCCGACACAAGGCGCATCGGGCCGGGGCGCGGGCGTGTTTGCCTGCGTCCTGGCCGTTTGTCATTTCTGGCGACGACCCATCTCCTGGCCGCCTCCGTCTTGAATCGGCGCCCCGATCCGGGCATCATCGACCCAATGCCATCCGAATCCGAATCCGAAGCCAGAGCCAGAACCCAGGCGGACGCACGCCTGGAATCCTCCCGCCCGATTCGATTCCTCAACCGAGGCTGATCCCATGATGCGACGCCCGCGCCGGTCGCTCGCCCCGAGCCCCATCCTCGTCCTGATCCTGGTCCTGGGCCTTGCGTCCTCCGCGATGTCGCAGGAACCGTCGTACGACCTGCCTCGGCTGCCGATGCGGTCGCCCGATGAGGCTCAGAAGCAGATCGAAGTGCACCCCGGGTTCCATGTCGAACGAGTGGCCGCCGAGCCCTTGCTTCGGAGCCCCGTCGCGATCGACTTCGACGAGGACGCCCGCGCCTACATCGCCGAGTTCCCCGAGTACAATCAGCAGGACCCAAAAGCGAAGAAAGATCCCAAACTCGCCCACGAGCGCGGGCTAATCCGGCGCCTCGAAGACCGAGACGGCGACGGTACCTATGAGACAAGCTCCATCTTTGCCGAGAACGTCCCGATGGCGACCTCGGTGGCCTGCTGGGACGGCGGGATCTACGCCGGATCGCCGCCCGATCTCCTCTACCTCAAGGACACCAACGGCGACGGCAAGGCCGACGTCCGCCGCGTCGTTTACACCGGGTTCGGTCTCGATCCCTCCGGCGAAGGCATGATCAACTCCTTCCGATGGGGACTCGACAACCGTTTTCACCTCTCCACATCCAACGACGGCGGATCCGTCCGGCGCGGCGATCGGGCGTCGGCACAAACCGTCTCGGTCCGGGGCTACGGCTTCCTGCTCGACCCCAGAACCGAAACCTTCGAGCTAACCGGCGGCGGCGGCCAGCACGGCCACACTCTCGACGACTGGGGCCGCGCCTACGTCTGTGCTAATAGTGAACCATTTTATTTGATTATGTATGATAGCCGATATGTTGGGCGTAACCCGTATCTGCGGGCGCCGGCCGCGGCGGTGAACGTGGCGCCGGCGGGGAAGTTCACGAAGTTGTTCCGGATCAGCCCGGTTGAGCCCTGGCGGGCGCTTCGGACCCGGATGCGGACGCAGGGGCTGTATGCCGGATCGGACGAGGGGGGCAAGCCCTCGGGGTTTTTCACCGGGGCGAGCGGCGTGACGGTCTACCGGGGCGATGCCTATCCGCCCGAGTACCGGGGAAATCTCTTCGTCGGCGAGGTCTCGAACAACCTGATTCACCGGGCGATTCCCGAGCCTCGCGGGCTCATGGTGACGGCGCGCGATGCCGACGTCGATCGCGAATTCCTGGCCTCGCGCGACTGCTTCTTCCGCCCGGTGCAAATGGCGAACGCGCCTGATGGCTGTCTCTGGGTGCTCGACATGTGCCGCGAGCTGATCGAGACGACGGTCTCGCTCCCGCCCGAGATCACCCGGCAGATGGAGGTCACCAGCGGCGTCGACCGAGGCCGGATCTGGCGGATCGCTCCCGAGGGATTCCGTCCGCGAACGCCGCGCCTCGGGGGGCTCTCGTCGAAGGAGCTGGCCGCTCTCCTCGAACACCCGAACGCCTGGCACCGCGAGACCGCCGCGCGACTGCTTTACCAGCGTCAGGATCGTTCCGCCGTCCCGGCGCTCCGCGAGCGGGCCTCGCATTCGAAGAGTCCGATCGGTCGGGCGCAGGCGCTTTCGACGCTTGCCGGGCTGGGCGCGCTTGAGGTCTCGGATGTCCTTGCCGCGCTCGACGACGCCGAGGCGCAGGTGCGCGCTCAAGCGGTCCGGCTCTCCGAGCCATTTCTATCGGGCGAGGCGAAGCTGTCCAGCCGGCTCGGGCGGATGGCCGACGACCCGGATGCGATGGTTCGCTATCAGCTTGCGTTCTCGATTGGCCAGGTCCCGGGCGACGGCCCCGCGCCGGTGCTCGCGAGGCTGGCGATCCGCGACGCCTCGGACCCCTGGATGCGACTCGCGATTCTTAGCTCGGCCTCGAAGTGCGCGGGGGCCTTGTTCGCGAGGCTCGCGGCCGATCCGAAGTTCCGATCGTCGGGGACGGGCTCGGCGCTTCTGATCGCGATCGTCGAGGAGACGGGCGCATCGGGTCGGCCGGCGGATCTTGAGGCGATCTTCGGGGCGATCGACGGCCCGGCGTCGGACCGTCCGGCGCTGGTGCGAGGGGTGGTCCTGGCGCTGAGGGAGTCGGATTCGGCCGAGGCCCGTCGACGTCTCTCAGCCTCGCGGTTCGGTTCGATTCTGGCTGGCGCGCTGGCCGACGCCCGGTCCAAGGCCCTGAACGACGCGGCGCCGATGGCGGCGCGAGTCGCGGCGATCCGGTCGCTCCGGCTGGCGGAGCTGGGAGAGGTGGAGTCGGCGCTGGTGGAGCTGCTGGAGCCGAGGCGGCCGTACGCGGTGCAGGCGGAGGCGGTGGCGACCCTGGCCCGGTTCGACGACCCGAGAATCCCGACGATCGTTCTGAGCGCCTGGCCGACGATGGGGCCGAGGCTGCGAGCCGAGGCCACGGAGGCGATGTTTTCGCGACCGACCTGGGTGAAGGCGTTTCTCGACGCGGTGGAATCCGGGAAGGTCACGCGAGGCGACCTCGACCCCGCGCGGGTGGTGATGTTGAAATCGTACTCGGACGCGGCGATCCGGGACCGGGCCAGTCGGTTATTCTCGGAGCCGCAGGCGAGGCGTCGGGATGTGGTGGATGCCTACCAGGAGGCGCTGAAGCTCCGCGGCGATCCTGCGCGAGGGCGAGAGGTCTTCCGGGCGAACTGCTCGACGTGCCACCGGCTCGAAGGGTACGGCCACCCGGTCGGTGCCGACATCACGGCGATCCGCGACCGCGGCCTGCCGACGGTGCTCCTGAATATCCTCGACCCGAACCGTGAGGTGATGCCGAAGTTTTTGAGCTATGTTCTCTCGACGACGGATGGTCGGATTCTGTCGGGGATACTGACGTCGGAAACGGCGAGCAGCCTGACGATCCGCCGTCCCGACGGCCGCGAGGAGACGGTTTTGCGGATTCACATCGACGAGCTGCGCAGCACGGGACTCTCGTACATGCCCGAGGGGCTGGAGAAGACGATCAGCATCCCGGCGATGGCGGATCTGCTGGCGTATTTGAACGGGATCCGATGAGGGGCGGGCGTTGATCTGGCACGGGGTCTACCGATTGTTCCCTCGGAAGGTGGGATTCCGTAATGATTACTGCATGACCTGCCGGGCGCCCCGGCGGGCGGAGCAGGTCCGGACGTTCGACGTGCTCCACCTGAACCTTGTCCCGGTGCTCCCGCTCGGGTTCCGTCGCCGATGGGTGTGCCAGGAATGCGGGCTCCGGCCCCGCCAGGTCCGCCTGACGCTCCGACTGATCGCGCAGATGGTGCTGGTCGCCTCCCTGATCGAGGCCGCGACCTTCTGGGGATCGATCTTCTTCGTGGGGCTGGCCATCGCCGAGGACGTGGACGCTTTCTGGTTCCTCGGCGTGATCTGCTCGGTGGTGGCGGTCGCGCTGGGAGGCTACCTGATCTTCTGGCCGCCCGCCGGCCCGAGCTACGAGGAACTGAGGCAATCGGTCCCGGCCGCCAACGATACCAAATGCCCCTTTTGCGGGACGCCGCTGATTGATGAGTTCTTCGATTGCCACTGCCCGGACTGCGGGGCGAAGCGGCTTTGAGGGCGTGGGAAGCAGGTCTGACGCCTGCGGTTCCTCGACACCTGCGGTACCGCGCCGGCGGTTCCTCGGACCGCCAAGATCGACAGCCGCGATTCCAAGCGCCAATCGGCCGTTACATCGCCTCGGTTGATTCTTCGGATGGTGACGCGGGCTGATCGGACCCCTTCCTCGGTTCCCCTTGAGCCGCCGGGATGGCAGCATGCCGTTAGGAGTTGGGATTGGCGGTAGGGGATATGGGCGGGAGGGGCTTGCGTTGTCGCTGTAATTTTGGCGGGGCATCCATGGCTGCGCTGGGGCTGGAGGCTGTCGTTTCGGCCTCTCGTCCCATCGGATTCGTCGTCCGCTCGGCCTCGTGCGGTCTCCACCTTC
>DAHZZC010000640.1 GCA_027435495.1 Planctomycetales bacterium | reverse complement strand
TGGATCGATCCGCTTTTGAACCGGTTTGGGCCGATGAAGAATCCGGATCTCGAGCGCCAGATTCTTGAGCTGGCCGCCCGAGCTGGGATCGACGGCAGCCATGTTTTCGAGGTTGAGAAGAGCGTGGATACGAAGGCGATGAACGCCTATGTCACCGGCTTCCTCGGGACGAAGCGGATCGTTCTCTGGGATACCCTCCTGGCGAAGCTCGACCCGCCCGAGGTGCTGGCCGTGATGGGCCACGAGATGGGGCACTACGTGCTGGGGCATGTTGTACGGTCGATTCTGCTCGGCTCGCTGGTGATCCTGGCCGGGCTCTACTTCGTCGACCGCGCTGGACGATCGCTGATCGCTCGATTCCCTGCGCGGCTGGGTTTCAACCGGCTTGCCGACGTCGCCTCGGTCCCTTTGATTCTGATGCTGATGAATCTCTCGTCGCTGTTCCTGGGCCCGGTGGTGCTGGCTTACAGTCGATACCAGGAGCACGAGGCCGACCAGTTCGCTCTCGACCTGACCCGGGCGAATCGCCCGGCTGCGTCGGCGTTCGTCAAGTTTCAGGCCGAGAACCTGGGCGTTCCTCGTCCCGACCTCTTTTACCGGATCTTCCGCGCCAGCCATCCGAGCCTTGGCGAACGGATCGACTTTTGCAACACCTACCGGCCGCAACCCATCGATCCGATCGTCCCCGCCCGATGACCATCGTGCCGGCCCTCCGAACCGCGATTCGCACGCATCTGACGGCTGGATCTGCACATACGAATCCTGGTCGCGGTATGTCCTGTGCTTGAACAGGACGTCGAATTGTTTATATTGAGGATGAACCTTCGTGGACCATCTTGGCTGGATGGCCCATTTTTCCTGGTCACGGAGGACAAGGGCGAGGCCGATCGGCGGCTCGGAGAGACGGATCTTCGAGCGTCGCCATGAGGGTGGTCCGGGAGTCTTCACGCGATGAGGATGGAAGGGATGCGGATCCTGGCGATTCGTCGGCCGGTCTGGGTGATTCTGGCCTGGCTGCTGGCGGCGGTGATCGCGGGGGTCGTTTCGCCCGACCTGACCCGGCTAGCGGCCGAGGGGCAGGCGAAGTTGCTCGACGACGGGGGGAGCCGGCAGGCCGCCGAGCTCGTCCGCCGGTGCTGGCCCGATCAGTCGTTCGAGTCGATGATTGTGCTGGTGCTGCACCGAGAGGGCGGCCTGACTGAAGTCGACCGCAGGTTCGCCGCGAAGGCGGCCGGCCGATTCGGCGAGAACGGCCGGCCGGGCGAGGTGCTTCGGGTGCTTGGACCCGGCTCGTCGCCCGAGGTTGCGCGCCGGCTGATCAGCGCGGATGGCAGCGTCGAGATGGTCGGGATCCCGCTTTCGTCGTCGTACATCGCGCCGAATTCGCATGCGGCGGTGGAGTGGGCGATCCGAGAGGTGGACGCCGAGGCGGGAGCCCGGCCGCCCGGTCTGGAAATTCGGTGGACCGGCGACGCGGTGATCGGCCGGGACTACATGGCCGCCGTCAAGAGCTCGCTCGATCGGGCCGCGGTGGCGACAGTCGTCCTCCTCCTGATCGTACTCGTGCTCGTCTACCGATCGTTCTGGCTGGCGATGGTCCCGCTGATCACGATCGGCGTCAGCACGGTTCTCGCCCGAGGGCTGCTGGGGTGGATGGCTCTGGCCGGCTGGGACGTTTCGTCGCTGGTCGAGCTCTTCCTGATCGCGATCCTTTTTGGGACCGGGACGGATTTCTGCCTGTTCCTCTCGTGGCGATTCGCCGAGCACTTCAACCGGAACAACCCTGCGGCGTCGATGCAAGTGACGCTCGGCCGGTCGCTGCATGCCCTGGCGACCAGCGCGGGCACGATCATCGTCGGGCTGCTGTTGATGGGGACGACGCGGTTCAAGTTGTTCTCGAGCACGGGTCCGAGCGTGGCGATCGGACTGGTCATCGCCCTGGTGGCGACGCTCAGCCTGACACCGGCGCTGTTGATCCTGCTGGCGAGGGTACGGCCCGGGGCGTTCGACGGGCTTTCTCGGCGATCGACGGCCTACTGGGATCGGCTCGGCGAGCTGGCGATGGCCCGGCCGGTCCGGAGCTGGGCGTTCACGCTGCTGGCGATGGCCCCGCTCGCGGTCCTCGGCCTGCGGACCAATTTCATCCAGGACCTCCTGACCGAACTGCCCGCTCAGACGCGATCCGTCGAGAATTACCGGTTCCTGGCCTCGAAGTTCGACCCGGGAATCCTGGCGCCGATGACGGTCGTGCTGGAGTCGGACGCCGACTTCCGGCGGTCGGAGGGTCTGGCGCTGATCGACGATGTGAGCCGGCTCCTGGCTCATTATCGTCGGATCGACGAGGTCCGGTCGGCGACTCAGCCGCTGGGGAATCCGGAGTTGCTCTCGCGCGCCCGGCTTTCGTCGCGACTGGGCGAGGTGAACGCCGGATTCCACGAGCTTTCTGAGGGGGCCAGCAAGCTGAGCAAGGGGCTCACCGAGGGCGCAGCCAAGCTTCGTGCGGCGATCTGGCTGGAGGAGACGACCGGGCTACCACTGGCCGGCGGCAAGACGGCCGAGCCGGCCACTCCCAAGACGGATCGGTCACTGGATCGGACCGTGGCACCGATCTCGGCCGGTGCCGGGGTCCTGGCGAATGGATTGAAGCAAGCCTCCGCGGCGCTCCAGTGGAGCCACGGCGTGCCGGCGACCTGGAACCTCGCCGCGTTGCAGGGTGCCTTCGAGGCGATCGGCCGCGAAACGGCCTCCCGATCGGGATCCGACGCGTCGCCTTCTGAGACGAAGCCCCGGCCCGTCTCGGCGGTGACACCGGCCGAGAAGTCTGGGGCCGAGAAGCCGAAGCTGGAGAAGCCGCAGGAGGTTTTACTTCGTGAGCTCTCCCGGGCCGCTGAGGGGGCCTCGCAGATCGCCAATGGTGCCTCGCGAGCCCATCGCGAGGTCACTGGGATCCTCAATGACCCGGTCGGACGCCGGGCGCTCGACCGCCTCCTGATCGACGAGGGGACGATCCACGATCATCCCGAGCTGATCCGGAGCTTCGCCGCCTACATCACCCCTGACGGCCGACATGCCCGAATCGACGTCACCCAGGCCGATCCGATCTTCTCGAACGACGCGATGAACTTCGTCCTGACCATGCGGCGACGGCTCCACGACTTCCTCGCCGAATACGAGGACTTCCACATCAGCGCCCGGATCGCCGGCGCGAATGCCGAGTCGGCCGATGTCCGCGAGATTACCCACGCCGACCAGGTCCAGAGCTGGTTTGTCGTCCCGATCGGCGTGTTCCTTGTCTTGCTGCTGGCGCTCCGCGACCCACTGGCGTGCGTCAACCTGGTCGTGACCATGCTTTTGACCTACGCCTTCGCACTCGGTGCGACGCATCTGGTCTTCGTCTCGATCCTGGGTGAGCAGGGACTCGACTGGAAGGTGCCGTACTTCCTGTTCGTCCTGCTGGTGGCGGTCGGTGTGGATTACAACGTCTTCCTGATGAGCCGGCTGAATGAGGAGTCGCAGAAGCGCGGACTCCGCCGCGGGATCGTTCGGGCGATCGGCCACACCGGCGGACTCATCAGCTCGGCCGCGGCGATCACCGCGACGAGCTTCGCCTCTTTTCTCCTGAGCCCGCTCGGCTCGCTTCGGCAGCTCGGCTTCGCGCTGGTCGTCGGAATCCTGATCGACGCCACACTCGTACGTCCGCTGCTCGTACCCTGCGGACACTGGCTCCT
Source organism: Planctomycetales bacterium (assembly GCA_027435495.1). Classification (GTDB taxonomy): domain Bacteria; phylum Planctomycetota; class Planctomycetia; order Isosphaerales; family Isosphaeraceae; genus JAKAUH01. The sequence continues at coordinate 5,047 of DAHZZC010000640.1, read as the reverse complement.
CCGACGTACCCGCGAGGTATTCGCCCCCAGGCACGTCGTCCGAAAGGGGCGCCGTGAGTACGTCGTCGTCGCCGATTGAAGACCAGCGATCGGAGGAAACCCGCCGGCGAACCACGGAGGTACCGAGATCGGAGACGTTCGCCGAGCGGACCGGGGCATGTGGAAAGGGCTCCCGCCGCCGACCCGGGTCGCAGCCGGAAGCTGCGGCGAGGATCGCCGGCTGGAACCGGCCTCGATATCAGGACTTCTGCCGGGTGTAGGCCAGCGCGAGCAGCGCGTAAGCCGTGACGAGGTTCGGGTCGCCTTCAAGGAAGCGGTCGGAAGGATTGACCCAACCGCCATCGGGTTGCTCTCGCTTCTTCAGAGCCGCGATCAGTTCGGCGCGCCAGTCGTGAGAGCCGCCCTTGCTGTCGATCACCTTCGACTCGCCGAGCACTTTCATGGTCTTGGCGAAGGTGTGATAGTAGTAGTAGAGCCCCTGCTGGCCGAGGCCGGGGTTCTCATCCAGAGTGTAGTGATCCTTGATGTAGGTCATCGCCGCCTTCACGCGGGGATCATCGCGGTCGAGTCCGGCGTAGATCATGCTCTTGAGGCCCGCATAGGTCATGCTGGCATAAGAGCGCAGGCCGCCGTCGGGAGTCTTTCCGGCGAAGGTCTCACCGCTGTGGGCCGTGCTGTAGACAAACCCGCCGTCGTTGACCTTCCCGGCCCATTCCTGGTCGTTGAACTCCCCCTTGAGGTTCTGGCATCGCGAGACGAAGATCATCGCCTTCTTGATGCTGGGGTCGTCGGGCGGCAGTCCCGTCTCGCGCAGGGCATCGATCAGGAACGTGGTATTGGAGAGATCCGGCCGGCTGTTCTTGCCGCCATAGCCAGCACCCCCGTAGAACGGATCGTCGCGGCCCTTGCCCTCCGACTCGTCCCACTGCTTCCCCTTGAGGAAGTCCTGGCCGGACTTGATGATCCGGTCGTACTTGCCATTGCGGTTCGCCTCCTGAAAGGCAAGCAGGGCGATCGAGGTGGCATAGTTGGCGTGGGCGTCTTCCGAGACGCCGCCATTCGGGCCGATGGAGCCCTCGAGGTAGGCCAGCGCCTTCGTGACGGCGGGGTCGCCAGGCACGACCTGGCCGGATCGGAGCAGGCCGGTGACAACCAGCCCCGTGATCCCTGGCTCGCGGCGGGTCGACCAGCCTCCCTTTTCGTCCTGGCGGGCCCGAAGGAACGCCACGCCGCGGGCGATCAGGGCCTCGGCGGCCTGCGAGGGAGTGTCGGCGGCCAGGAGCGCGCCGGGACTCGCCGAGATCGCGGCGAGCATTCCAAGTCCCTGAGCCCCCCGGCTCAGAAACCAGCGACGGGTCGACTTGGCGGGTCTCATTCGCTTGCGGTCCTTTCTCGTGAGTTTTTCGGATCGCCCTTCCGGCGATACCGCTTTATCGATAATCCATTATGAGAGCGACGTCCAGAACCCAGCGCGCCGCGATTGTGCGATCGTGATGGCTAGCTTCGGCAATGGGATACGGCCAAACTGGAGAAGCAGGTCCGGGTCAGGAGCGAATCCGTCCCGAATTCAGCCTTTCCATGGCGAGGGTCCAGGCGATGCGAAGACGGATCGTGGTCCCAATCGTGCTGGCGATCGTCTCGGCGGGTTGTTTCCCCTCCACGCCGCAGGAGTATCAATCGCCGGACGGCCAGTTCCGGGTCACTTTCCCGGGCAAACCGGTCGAGAAGAATGAGACGAAGGTCTCTCCGCTGGGCGCTGTGCCGACCCGGATTGTCGCCTACAAGACCTTTTCCCGAACGGAGAAGGGCGTCGCCACGCTCGATTTCCTTCGGGGCGTGATCGGTCCCGCGGTGATTGAACAGAAAATTGACGCGCTCTGCGACGCATGGGCACTCGACAACAAGCTTGAGGTGACAGGTCGCGTCTCGAGGCCGTACAACCACCATCCCGGCCGCGAGTTGACGTTCAAGAGCCGGCCCGGACATGTCCAGGGAGAGCTCTCCGGTCGCGGACGATTCTTCATGACGGAGAATCGCCTATATATTATTTACGCGATTGGTGCGCCCGGCCGACTATCCGCCGAGGAGATCGACGGATTCCTGAATTCGTTTGAGCTGCTGGGTGAAGGTTACGGGTGGGGTGAGCCGACCGCTGTTGCCGACACATCGGCGGGCCTGATTCAGCCGCCCGTCGATCCCCAGGGGATTCCCGGGCGGATGCAGCCTGGACTGAACACCCCCCAACCGCCCGCGATGCCCGGGATGCCGGCGATGCCCGGGATGGTGCCGGGTCCGATGGGGCCGCCGGGCCTGAACATTCCCCGTCCGCCGCACCTGCGAGGACCACGCGGGATGGGGCCTAACTTCCCGAACCTGCCGGGCGGCCCGAGGGGACCGAACTTCCGGCGAATCCCGGGCGGACCGCGCGGATTTCCTGGCAATCCCGGTGTCCCGGTGGGTCCGTCGATGCCCGGCCAGGTGAACCCGTACGGACCGGGGCCCTCGCCGGTTCTGCCCCAGGCGCCCGCGCCGAGGCCGTTCCAGCCCGCGCCGAGGCCTGTTCCGCAGCCTCTGCCCGTACAGTCGCCCCAGGCCGAGCCCGCGCCCGAGCGTTCGAGGCGCGGACTGCTGGCCCTCTACACCATCCCCGAGCCCGCGACCGCGGAGATCAAGGCCGAGGGAGCCGATCACGTCGGCGAGAGCGGCGCGGGTGGGGCGGTGCTTCGCTCCTTCCGATGGCTGGACGAGGACTCGGATCGGATCGGCGGTTCTGAGCCCGGGCCCGGAGGGGCGAAGGATCAGCATTTCCGGCTTGAACTGGTGCTTCCCGAGACCGCCCTGGTGCTTTCGATGACGATCACCGGGGGCGACTCGCATCGATGGTCGACCCGGCCAGGCGATTCGGGCGGGCCGATCGCCATTGAGCGCGGCGGCCTGCCGGTGGCGCGGGCCTACGTCGAGCAGCTTGGCGTCTTCTCAGGCCCCGATCCGTTTGAGCTTTTCGTCGAGGGCGGTGCCGACGGCGGCAAGCCGGGGACCTTTGAGATCGAGGTGGTGGTCGGTCTCGGCGACCGGCAGGTGACGCTCTCCGGGCGTTGTGATCGTCCGGCGCGGGCGGTTGTGGAACCGATCGTGGAGGTGGTGCCTCCGAAGAAGGCCGAGGAGGTTCCGTCCTCGCCGCGCCTCATCCCGATCGAGCCGAAGTCGCCGAATCGGGAGAAGATGAATCCTCGGCCAGGGCCCCAGGCGTCCGCTCGGGCGGTTCCGCGTCCGCTCCCCGGCGACCGGGCCGCCGAGCTTCCCGCCTCGATCAATCCGAGCGGAGGGGGGGCCACGATCCGGTCGTTCGCCTGGGTCGGTCGGGATGATGATTACGTCGGTTCCGATCCGCCGAGGGTCGGGCCAGGCGGGGCTCAGGACGACCACTTCCGGCTCGAGATCGAGCTTCCCGCCGCCGCCGTGATTGAGGAAGTGGCGATTCTCGGTGGCGAGGTCCGGTGGACGACCAAGCCACTTCCCCGGTCATGGCCGCTGGCGGTCGTCGTGAACCAGGTGCTCAAGAATCACCGCCAGATGTACCGGCTGGGCCCGTACTCCGGTCGATGGAACTTCGACCTCTACGTCGAGCCCCAGGGCGAAACGAGCCGAGGCCAGCCGTTCGCGGTGGAGATCGTCGTCTCCGTCCGCGGTACGCGATACCGACTCACTGCGCGTTGTGAACATCCCTGAGGTCTCCCCCCATGAACGCTCGCCTCTCGCTGCTGGTCGCGGCGCTTGCGCTGTTCCCCCGTCAGGTCTCCGCCGACGAGCCGACCCGCCTGGCACGTTCCGCACGGTTCGATATCCTCGCCTCGGCTTCGGTGAAGGCGCTCGGACGAGAGCGCCCGGTTGAGGGCGCACCGACGATCGCGCGGATGCACTGGCTGCCCGAGGCCGAACGTCCGGGCGGCTACACCGTGGAGTTTCCGATCGATCATCGAGGCTGGCATCGAGCGGCGGTCGCGTTCGTTCCCGAGCATTCCGGCGAGATCGTCGTCAGGCTGATGGGTCCCTGGGAGCAGTCGCGCCCGGGTGTCCTCTATCGGGAGGAGGTGCTCTGGGATGAGATCCAGGTCGAGGGGACCGAGATCGCCAACGGCGGTTTCGAGGCGACCGGCGGAAAGCCCACCTTGCCTCGGGACTGGAGCGGCTCCGGCGATCGGATCGTGCAGACGCGTGACGTTCCGGCGGCGCAGGGAGCTCATTACGCCCGGACCTGGCACAACCGGCCGCTCTCGCAAACGATCCACGTCCAGGGCGGTCGTCCGGTGATCATCCGGCTGAATGCCCGGGCGTCGCGTCCGGCGGGACTGGTCGAGATGAAGCGGATCGTGGGGAAGTCCACAGGCGCCCATCGGGCTGCCCGGCATTTCCTCCGAGGGGCCAATCTCGGCAACGACCTGGAGGTACCACCGGGAGAGACCTGGTCGGTCCACCACACGACGGCCGACCTCGCACGGATCAAGGCGGAGGGCTTCGACCACATCCGTATCCCCATCGGATGGCACCATGAGACCGGTCCGGCTCCGGAATTCCGGATCCGGCCGGAGTTCTTCGGGCGCGTCGATGAACTGGTCCACGCCGGGCTTGGGGACGGCCTCGCCGTCATTATCAACATCCACCATTTCAACGAATTCACGACCGATCCGAAGGAGCGCACACCCCAGTTCCTCGCGATCTGGGACCAGATCGCCGCCCACTATGCCCGGGAGCCGAAGGGCCTCGCGTTTGAGCTGCTCAACGAGCCGAAGGACACCGCCACGACCGAGGTCATGAATCCTATCTATGCGGAGGCCATCCGGCGGATCCGCAGATTTGACCCGGACCGGACGATCTTCCTCGGGCCGGGGCGCTGGAATGGCGTTGGCGAACTGGAGTCGCTCCGGCTCCCCGACGACGAGAACCTGATCGTCACCGTTCACAATTATGACCCGTTCTATTTCACGCACCAGGGCTCGACCTGGTCGGGGCCGGACACGAAGGTCACCGGGATCGTCTTCCCCGGCCC
>DAHZZC010000639.1 GCA_027435495.1 Planctomycetales bacterium | reverse complement strand
CCGATCGCCTCGATCAGCTTGGCGAGGTGGTCGAGATACGCCTCCTGCGGTGCGTAGTATTCCTCGCGCAGCGGGAGCAGCCAGTCCTGCACGACACTCGGCGCCAGCTCATCGAGCGTTCGGACCTCGTCGAGCGAGACGCCCATCCGGTGGGCGATCGCCTCGATCAGTTCCTCGTCGTAGACCTTCCAGCCCAGCCGCCTGCCGACCATCCGGGCGATCAGTCCGGCGCCGGCACCGGCCTCCCGGCTGATGCAGATGTTCTGGAACCGGGCCGAGACTCCCGAGACCTCGCGCGCGGCCCGATCTTCCGCCGTACCGCCGAAGAGCCAACGGACGAACATGTCGGGCCAGTGGTTCGACCGACCCGGCGCAGAGCCGGGAAGCGCGTCGCCGGGAATTGCATTGAAGGACATCTGCCACGGCGTCATACCCGGTCTCTCCCGGTTTGCGGTCACTCCCTGCTGGAAGTGTATCGGCCCGTACCGGCCCGGAACAGCCGGTGTCCCACGGCGACGGTAGGATCCTCCGGCCGTCCCGGTCGCCCGCTGTGTAACCCTTACAACAATAACCTCTCCCGCGAGATTCCGCGCCGGTCTGGAGATTTTTCCTCAAGTCCCGGAGCGAGGCCGGCTTGCGAGACCGGCGATTGGGCGCCCTGCTGGCCGGCACGGGCTTTGCGAATTGGGGGGTCGCGACCCAGGCACGATGAAGCCTGGGACCGCGACGGATGGCCGTTGCGTTTCCGAGAGAGGTCAGGATCGCTCGATCGCCGGGCGACCGCGGCGATCGAGTGAGCGAAGGAGCAACCCCGATGAGCAATCGGCGACATACCCTGCTGTGGATGAAGGACCTGATCGAGCACCTCTCGCGGTGTCACGACCAGCTCGAATGGACGAGTGACGCCGACACCCAGTCGTTCCTTGCCGAGGCCATGCTCGGTGATCTCGACCAGTGTCAGCGGCTTTGCGAGCAGCTCCGCGGTGGCGAGTCGGCGCACGGAGCCCGCCGGCACCTCGCCACGGCCTGACCGCTCGCGAGAAGGTGCGGGGCCGCGACGACCCGGCGAGGCGATTGGCAAGTCCGGGCGGGATGGGGTAGGTTGATGTCGGGTGGGGTCGCGGGATGTCCGCGCCCCGACCGGCCCGTTCGCTCGGACTCCCACGATGATCTCGACCGACCCCGCGCCGATCGCCCAGTTCGCGGCCGATTCCCTCGATGTTCGGGTCTACGAGAGCCGCGCCCTGGCGGGCCGCGCTGCTGCTCTCGACGTCGCGAGGGAGATCGAGGACCGACTCCGAGACCGCGGAGACGCCCGCATCGTCTTCGCCGCGGCCCCCAGCCAGAATGAATTTCTCGCGGGGCTGGTCGCGCATCGAGGGATCGACTGGCGACGGGTTGTGGCCTACCACATGGATGAGTACCTCGGACTCGACGCCGACCACCCCGCCTCGTTCCGGCGATACCTCCAGGAGCATCTCTTCCGACTGGTCGGACTCGGTCCGGAACAACTCCGGCTGATCCCCGGCGAGCAGGCCGACCAGCCGCTCCGCACCTGTCTCGCTTACGAGACCCTCCTCCGCAACGGGCCACCGGATCTGGTCTGCGCGGGGATCGGAGAGAACGGCCACCTGGCGTTCAATGACCCACCGGTTGCCGACTTCCTCGACCCGGTCCTCGTCAAGGTGGTCCGGCTCGACGCCGCCTGCCGGCTCCAGCAGCTCCACGACGGTTGCTTCGATCGGATCGAGGATGTCCCAACCCACGCCTACACGCTGACAGTCCCTGCACTGTTGCAGGCGTCCGCGGTCTCGGTGGTCGTTCCCGGCGCGCGCAAGGCCGACGCCGTGCTGAACGCCCTTCGCGGCCCGATCGCCGAGTCGTGCCCGGCTTCGGCGCTCCGGAGGCACCCGAACGCCCGGCTCTACCTCGATCGCGAGGCGGCCCGGCTGGTTCTCTGAGCAAGCGTCATCGCGTTCGGCCAGCGATCGGATCGTGATTGGAGAAAGACGCCGATCAGCGAGCCACGAGCCGGGCCCGCGTTCGCTCGGCTGCTTCCATGGAGATGCTCGACTTCCGCGGCGAGCACGGGATCACGGCCGACGTCGAGGTCATCGCAATCCAGCAGATCAACGAGGCGTACGAGCGGATGCACCGAAGCGACGTGAAGTACCGATTCTCGATCGACATGGCCTCGCTCAAGGAACGGAAATAGCGGCGTGGCTCGCGGGGCGAGCGTATCTATTTCATCGATGAACGGCCAGGAGAGGGCGGTCGATGAACTCCCCGTCGGAACAGGGACCTGGATTGAGATCGAAGGCCGCGCCCCGGCCCCTCTCTCGCCGAATCTTCCTGGCGACCCTCGGCACTCTGCCGGCGGTCGCGGCGATCCGACGGGCGCACGCCGAGTCCCGTTCCACCACGAACCTGGAGGAAGGCATGGAAATCACGAGAGTCGGCTCGCAGCCGTCCGCGAAAGGTCCGGCCGATTGGTTCACCGGCACGGTCCGGATCGACCCGCTGTTCCAGCCGAAGGCCCCGGCGCGATCGGCCGGGGCAAGCGTCACGTTCGAGCCCGGGGCCCGGACGGCCTGGCATACCCATCCGCTGGGC
>DAHZZC010000638.1 GCA_027435495.1 Planctomycetales bacterium | reverse complement strand
CGACGAGCTGGCCGCCGCCTTCAACGAAAAAACGAAGGCCATCGTCCTCTGCAACCCAAATAACCCGACCGGGACGGTCTTCTCCCGCGAAGACCTGGAAGCGATCGCCGCGCTCTGCCGGAAGTGGGATGTCCTCGCGATCACGGATGAGATCTACGAGCATATCCTCTTCGACGGACGGCGCCATCTCGCGATGGCCTCGCTGGACGGGATGTGGGAGCGTTCGGTGACGATCGGGGGAATGTCGAAGACGTACTCGGTGACAGGCTGGCGGATCGGGACGATCCTGGCGCCGCCGAACCTGACGCACGCCTTCCGGCAAGTTCATGATTACGTCTCGATTGGCGCCGCGGCGCCGTTGCAGGAGGCGGGTGCGGTCGCCTATCGCCTCCCGCGCGACTATTACGACCGCCTCGCCGCCGATTATCAGGGGCGTCGCGACCGGTTCTGCCGGGTGCTGACCGAGGTCGGCTTCGAGCTCGAGCCGCCCGAGGGGGCCTACTACGTGATGGCGGGCATTGAGCCATTTGGCGCCGTCGACGATGTCGAGTTCGCCCGCTACCTGGTTCGCGACGTCGGCGTGGCGACGGTCCCGGGCTCGAGCTTCTTCCGCGACAAGGACCTCGGCCGGGGCTACGTCCGGTTCTGCTTCTGCAAGCGGAATGAGACGCTCGACCAGGCCGCCGAGCGACTACGAAAGCTTCGGGTGATTGTCTGAGCGTAGGTTCTCGATTCCGATCTCATCCGCTTCCGCCTTCAGGCGATCGCAGCGTGAATTCCTGTTGTAACACAGCGCGATTCGCTCCAGGAAAAGCCGATGAAACGCCTCCTCGGAGAGATCGGGGAAGCACCTTCGTAGCCCCTGGCGGAATAATTCCTTCGTCGAGTCCGAGAGATCGCAGGCGATCGCGAGCTTCTGCTCGGCTGTCATCCGCCGATAGGCCTCAATGGCGATCGCGTGGTTGGGTCGGGGCTTGCCTTCCATCGAAAGACCTCATCGATCCGGGATCACATCGGTCACCCGATTCAGTGGTGCTCTGCGACCTGGAGGGCCAGAGCCAGGAGGAGGTTGCACGCCGGCTCCGCGGCTCCGAGAAGACCCTTCGTCGCCGCCTGGGAGATGCGAGAGAATTGCTCCGAATCCGGCTGATGCGGCGGAGTCTTGCCTCCACCGCGATCGCCGGCCGGTTCACGGCCGTTCTCCGACCCGACCCGACCCGACCCGGCGTCGGCGGCCGTCCCGCAGACGACCCTGAACGCTTTGGCTTGACGACGGGACCTCGGGCGAGCAGGACGTCGGCGGCGCGGACCTCCACAAGCACCGTCGATCCGGCCGCGCGATCGAGGTGGCCGACGATCAGGTCGGGGCCGTCGTCGCGGCGAAGCGTGGTCGCGTTCTGTTCGAGGGCGTGCGAGGCGACCCGGGCGGGGAAGACGTTCCGGAGCCCCTCGAACGCGATCGGGACCTCGCCCGGGCATCGCGAAGTTGCGACGACCTTGACCGTAGCGGGCGGTTATAATGTTTCCGAGGGCTGCCCGGCGGTCGAGCACGGAGCAGCGTTGCGGAGAGGCATGTCTCCGAGGAGATCCCATCCGATGGCCGGAAACCGAGCCGACTCGGTCAGCGACCTGATGCCCCGCCTTGAGCGGGCCGTGGACTTCGCCGCCGATCAGGTGCGAGGCACCATCGAGCGCCACCCAAACTTCTTCCCGATCTACACGGAAGCCGGGCGCTGGAAGCATCGGGGCGAACTCTGGACTGACTGGTGCGGTGGTTTCCATGCCGGCATGATGTGGATCTTTGCCGAGCGTACCGGTGAGAAATTCTGGCGATGGATGGCCGAGCATTACTCCCGACTGCTGGAAAATCGCCAGCAGGATCGAGAGGTCCACGATCTCGGCTTCATCTTCCTCAATACGTATCTTCCCTGGTATCGACACACGGGCGACGAGCGGCTTCGGCAGGTTCTGATCACCGCCGGCCGAACCCTGGCAATGCGGTTCAACCCGCGAGGCCAATATCTCCGGTCGTTTCTCGCGCCCGAGAGCCTGTTCATTGACATCATGATGAACGTCCCGATCATTTTCCTGGCGGCGCGCGAGTCGGACGATGAGGCCCTCCACGAACTGGCCGCCGCCCACTGCCGGACGACCGAACGCACGATCGTTCGTCCCGACGGCTCGACCGCTCACGAGGGAATCTTCGATCCCGAGACCGGCGAATTCCTCCGCGAGTCGACACAGCAGGGGCTTCGGGCCGACTCCACCTGGTCGCGGGGTCTGGCCTGGTCGCTCTACGGATTCACGACCGTCTACTCGTACACGAACGATCCGGTTGATCTCGCGGTCGCTCAGCGAAATGCCGACGCCTTCCTGGCGCGGTGCCAGAACGATCCGGTCCCGCCCTGGGACTTCGACGTCCCCGAGGGGCCCGACCGCATCCCGGATAGCTCGGCCGGAGCGATCGCCGCGTCGGGCCTCTGGGACCTCGCTGCCCTCTGTGCCACCGAAGATCCCAGCGCTGCCTCCCGCTATCGACGCGGGGCACGCGCCATCCTCGACGCCCTCTGCTCCGACCGATTCATGGCGTGGTCGACGCCCGGCTGGGAAGGGGTCCTCCGGCGCGGGGTGTATCACTTCCACAAGAAGCTCGGCGTGGACGAGTCGGTCATGTGGGGCGAATTCTTCTTCTTGCAGGCGGTCGACAAGGTGCTTCGTGCCTCCGGCGAGACCGCCGAGTATCCCCGGCTCTCGGAGAGGAGCTGAGGCGATGAACGACTCGACGACCGCGGCCCGTCCCTCGCTGGTCCTTTCTTGCTCGACGCCGCTCTTCCGCCCGTTCTTCCTGGGCGGCCTGGGGCTGCTCGCGATCGGGCTGGTTTTCCTGGTCGCGGAGCCGGTCCTCGGCCGGGCGACGATCGGCCCGCCGGGCAGTCCCGTCCGGCTCATCACGGGCATCGGCGTCTTTCTGTCGACGTTCGGCTTCTTCCTGGCGATTCTCCCGCTGGTCGGCCGGATGCCGTATCGCCGAGAGGTCATCCTCGACGAGACCGCCGGCCGGCTCATCCGTCGCGATCAGACCCTCGTTCGAACCCGAGAGGAATCGATCCTCCTCGGCGCTATCTGCGCGGTCGAGGTCGAGGAGGCGCGGTTTGTCGACGGCGACCCGGACCTCACGGTGGTCCTCCGCCTCGAGTCGGGGCGCTCGGTCTCGCTCGATCGCTTCACCGATCGAGGCGCCGCAGTGTCCGCAGCCCGCCTTCTCCGCGACCGACTTCGGATCGCCGAGAGCCGGGCGAGTGGTTTGCCCTAGCCGTTGAAGCCGCTCCAGGTTGTCGAATAAGATCTCGAGGCACGAATCCCTTCCGGGCAGTCTTTCTTCTCTCAGAATCTCGACGTGACGAGCGTCAATCCGGCCCCGGAATTGCTTGCATTCTACGAGGTGGGCATCGTTCTGATCGCGCCCCGATCGGGGTTCGAACGACATCCGGAATCCCCGGTCCTGGCGGTTTCCGAACTCGGCAGGACCGGGGTGAAGCCGATGGAATGGGGATCGAACAAGGGAAGTCGCTGGTGTGAAGGACGTCCGAGATCGAGGAATGGGGCCCGGTCAGGCCCCCGGCGAGGACGAGGAGAGCGTGCGCCTGCTCGTCGACGGGATGCGAGAGTTTGCCATCTTCACGCTGGATCCGATGGGGCGCATCGCAAGCTGGAACACCGGCGGTGCGTGGATCGTCGGCTACGAGCGAGACGAGATCGTCGGCCGACACTTTTCCGTGCTCTACTCGCCGGAAGAGGTCGCGACCCGCACGCCTTCGCGCGTACTCCAAAGCGTCATCGAGACGGGGAAGTCTGACGAGGAGGCGTGGCACCTTCGGAAGGACGGCTCGCTCTTCTGGGCGAACCTGATGATCGCGGCGCTCCGCGACGACTCGGGCCAGCTCCGCGGCTTTGGTGTCGTGCTTCGCGAATTGACCGAGCGCCGGGCCGCCGAGGAAGAACGAAGGCGCCGCGAGGAAGCCCATCGTTTGATGGTCGATCGCGTCAGGGACTACGCGATCTTCATGCTCGACACCGGCGGTCATGTACAGACCTGGAACGTTGGAGCCGAGCGGATCAAGGGTTACCGGGCGGACGAGATCATCGGCCGGCACTTTTCGACCTTTTACCCGGCTGAGGAACGGCTCTCCGGGAAGCCCGACCGCGAGCTTCAACTTGCAATCGCGACGGGCAAGTACGAGGAGGAGGGGTGGCGCGTTCGGAAGGACGGCTCGCTGTTCTGGGCGAGCGTCGTGATCACCGCGCTGTGCGACGAGTCGGGTCGGCTCCGCGGCTTTGGCAAGGTGACGCGCGACCTGACCGAGCGGCGGCAACTCGAGGAAAGCCTTCGTGAGAAAAACGCGGCGATGGAGCGGGCGCTCCTGGCAAAGGACCGTTTTCTGGCGACGATGAGCCACGAGCTGAGGACGCCACTCAACGCGGTCCTGGGCTACACCGGAACAATGCTGATGCGGCTGCCGGGCCCGCTCAACGCCGAGCAGGAGAAGCAACTGCGGACGGTGCAACTTGGAGCGAGGCACCTGCTCTCGCTGATCAACGACCTGCTCGACCTGGCGAAGATCAATGCAGGGAGCGTTGACCTGAGGCGCGAGCCGGTCTCGGTCCGGGCAATAGTCGAGGAGGTGGTCACGACCCTCCGGCCGTTCGCGGCGTCGAAGGGGATCGAACTCTCGGCCGACGTACCATCGGGCGAGCCGACCATCCGGACCGACCGGCGGGCGCTTAGCCAGATCCTGCTGAACCTGGCGAACAACGCCTGCAAGTTCACCGAACGCGGGGGCGTGATGATCAAGGCAGTCACCGATCCGATCGACGGCCGCGTCCTGGCCTTCCAGGTGAAGGACTCCGGCATCGGCATCCGTGCCGAGGACCAGGCCCGGCTGTTCCAGCCGTTCGTTCAGGTCGGACGAGAGGACGGCGGCGACCGCAACGGCAGTGGGCTCGGGCTGCACCTGAGCCAGCGACTCGCCGAACTACTGGGCGGACGGATCGAGTTCTCCAGCGACTTCGGGCGGGGAAGCTGCTTTACCTTGACGTTGGAGGGAGATTAGGCCATGGCGGCCCGCGTGCTTCTGATCGAGGATAACCGGCCCAGCCTGGAGCTGATGAGCTATCTGCTCCAAGCCTTCGGCCACACGCCGATGGAGGCCCTCAACGGCGTCGACGGCCTGGAGATCCTCCGGACCGAGCGGCCCGACCTGGTCGTCTGCGACATCGACCTTCCCCGCCTCGACGGCTACACCCTGGCCGGCCGGGCCAAGGCCGATCCCGCGACCCGCGACATCCCGCTGGTGGCCGTCACGGCGCTGGCGATGGTTGGCGACCGGGACCGCGCCCTCCGCGCCGGCTTCGACGGCTATCTGACCAAGCCGATCGAGCCAGAAACATTCGTTCAGGAACTCGAGCGCTACCTGATCCCGGCCGATGGCCGGGACCCGATCCGATAGGGGTGAGCCCAGATGGCGACGATCCTGGTCGTCGACGACCGCCCCGTCGACCGCGAATACATGGCGAAACTTCTTGGCTATGCCGGTCATGCCGTCCTCGAAGCGGCCGACGGCGAGCAGGGGTTGGCCGCGGCGCGAGCCTCGCGCCCCGACCTGATCGTTGCCGACATCCTCATGCCGAGGATGGACGGCCTGCAACTCGTCCGCGAACTACAATCCGACCCATGGCTGGCGCATATCCGTGTGCTGATCTACTCGGCCTCGTACGACTCGACGGAGGTCCGCGAGCTGACCGAGGGCTACGGGATCACCGTCCTGATGCGGCCGTCGGAGCCCGAGGCCATCCTCCAGGCGGTCGCCCTGGCACTCGAGCGGCCTTCGACGCCGCGGGCCGGGCTCCCCGACGTGGAGTTCGACCGCAAGCATCTTCGACTGCTCGGCGACAAGCTCCACGAAAAGGCCACGGCGCTCGAGGAAACCAACCGCCGGCTCACCGAGCTGGTTGCCGAACTGCGCGCCGAGGTCGAGAGCCGACGGCGGGCCGAGGCCGAGGCCGCCGAGGGGCGGGAGTGGCTCCGGGTCGTCCTCTCCAGCATCGGCGACGCCGTGATCGCGACCGACGACCAGGGACGTGTCGCCTTCCTCAACCCGGTCGCCGAGCAGATGACCGGATGGCCCCACGCCGAGGCCGTCGCCCGCCCGCTGGAAGAGGTCTTCCACATCATCAACGAGGATCACCGGGGGCCCGTCGAGAACCCGGTGGCTCGAGTCCTGCGCGAGGGGATCACCGTCGGACTGGCGAATCACACGGTGTTGATCGCCCGAGACGGGACCGAGCGCCCGATCGACGACTGCGCCGCCCCGATCCGGGACGCCGAGAACCGAATGCGAGGCGTGGTGATGGTCTTCCACGACGTCACCGCTCAGCGCGACCTGGAGCGGCAACTCCGCGACCGGGCCGAGCGCCTTGCCGAGACCGACCGCCGCAAGGACGAGTTCCTGGCGATGCTCGCCCACGAGCTGCGCAACCCGCTGGCCCCGATCCGGAACAGCCTCTACGTGCTGGAGGTCTGCCCGAGCGACCCGCAGGTGGTCAGCGAGATGCGCGGGATCATGCGACGGCAGATCGAGCACCTGGTCAGGCTGGTCGACGACCTGCTCGACGTCTCCCGGATCACCCGAGGTCTGATCGTCCTGCGCAAGGAGCGATTCGACCTGGCCGAGGTCATCCGCCAGGCGCACCAGGACAACCGGCGTCGGGCAGAGGTCGCGGGGCTGGAGCTATCGATCACTCTCCCAGCAAGTCCCGTTCCGCTGGAGGCCGACCCGGCCCGGATTCGCCAGGTGATCGACAACCTGCTCGGCAACGCAATGAAGTTTACCGATCGAGGCGGGTCGATCACGGTCGCGATCGAGCCGACGGACGGCGAGGTTGTCCTCTCGATCCGGGACACCGGGATCGGGATTGACCTGGAGACTCTGCCGAGGATCTTCGAGGCGTTTGCACAGGCCGACCGGAGTCTCGACCGGAGCCGGGGCGGATTGGGGCTGGGCCTGGCGCTGGTGTACGGGCTGGTCGAACTGCACGGCGGAGCCATCGAGGCGAGGAGCGAGGGTCTCGGTCGGGGCGCAGAGTTCGTCGTCCGGCTGCCGGCCCTCGGGGTCGCACCCGTGCCGGTCGCCATCGGGCCGGAGGCTACCTCCACGGTCGGCCGTCGCCGCGTCGTTGTGATCGAGGACCACCGCGACGCCGCCGAGACACTCCAGCGGATGCTGACGCTCCGGGGCTACGAGGTCGCGGTCGCGTACGACGGGCCGAGCGGGCTGCAAGAGGTCGCCCGAGCCCGCCCCGACGCGGTCCTCTGCGACATCGGCCTGCCGGGTATGGACGGCTTCGCGGTCGCCTCGGCGATCCGGACCGACCCGGCCTCGGCGAACCTCCGGCTGATCGCGCTCTCCGGTTACGGCCGCGACGAGGACGTCCGCCGCGCCCTCGACGCCGGCTTCGACGGCCACCTGGTCAAGCCGGCCGATCCCGAGAAGCTCATCCGGACGATCGAGGACCGCTGATCGGCGGCCGGCTGATCGGCTGATCGCTGGCTTTATTCGGTGGCGCCCGCGGCCCGTAGGATCGCGGCGACCTCGTCCCGGCCCTCGCGGATCGCCCAGGCCAGGGGCGTCAGCCCGTCGCGGCCGACGGCGTGCAGGTCGGCCCCGCGATCAAGGAGCCACCGGACCGCCTCGACATGCCCCGCGTACGCGGCGAGCATCAGGGCCGTCGTGCCGCCCTTGCTGGTCGTGTTGATGTCGATCCCCCGGTCGAGCCGCTCGGTCAATCGGGCGAGGTCGCCCCGCTC
>DAHZZC010000637.1 GCA_027435495.1 Planctomycetales bacterium | reverse complement strand
AGCAACGGTTGGGTCCGGTCCAGCGCCTGGACCTGGCTCTTCTCATCGACCGACAGGACGATCGCGTTCTCCGGCGGGCTCATGTAGAGCCCGACGACGTCGCGGACCTTCTCGACGAAGAAGGGGTCGGTCGAGAGCTTGAAGGTCTCGCTGAGGTGGGGCTTCAACCCGAAGGCGCGCCAGACACGGGAGATGGCCGTCTGGGACAGGCCGACGGCCTCGGCCATGCGTCGGGTGCTCCAGTGGGTGGCCGCCTTGGGCTTCTCCTCCAGGGTCTTGGTGACGACGCGCTCGACGATTTCGTCGGTGATCGTGCGCGGGGCACCGGGGCGGGGCTCGTCGGCCAGCCCGTCGAGCCGCGACTCCAGGAACCGCCCCCGCCACTTGCCGACGGTGGCGGTGTTGATGCCGAGCCGGGCGGCGACCTCCTTGTTGTCGAGCCCGTCGGAGCAGGCCAGGACGATGCGGGCGCGGGTGGCAAGGCGTTGGGTACTCTTGGGCCGGTGGGCCCAGGTCTCGAGCTTCTGCCGCTCGTCGTCGGTGAGGGTCAGCACGGGCTTAGGGCGACCACCTTTATTCATCATGTTTCTCCTTTATCGGATTATATGATGAACCAGGAGATCGCGCAAGGTTTGTTGGCGAATTTCTAACTCAGGACACTAGCGGGATTCCGCAAAGCCTTCTCCATCAACAAGAAAGTGTGCGCTGGCCCTGGCGATTCACCAGGCCCGCCCGAGCAGCTCCTCGAGATCGGCGACGGAGCAGGGGCGGGGATTCGTCCGGTGGCAATGGTCGAGCAGGGCGAGGCGGGCGTAATGCGGAATCCGGGCGCGGTCGAGCCCGTCGAGGTCGCCGAGCCGGCGGGGCAGGGGGAGGCGAGCGAGCAATAGCTCCGTAAGCGTGATGAGATGGCCCTCGGCGTCGCCGCTCCGTCCGAGTCCCATCCGACGCGCCAGCTCGGCGACTCTCGGCGAGGCGGTGGCCCGGTTGAACCGGAGGGCGTGCGGAAGGAGGATCGCGTTGAGGGTTCCGTGATGCAGGCGACCCTCAGCGCCCAGGGCGTGCGAGAGCGAGTGGACCACGCCGAGTCCCTTGTGGAAGCTGATCCCGCCCAGTAGCGAGCCCATCATCATCGAGGTCCGTGCGTCGAGGTTGCCGCCGTCGTGGACCGCCGTCTCCAGACCGTGGAAGATCGACCGCAATCCCTCAACCGCGATCCCGTCGCAGATCGGGTGGAACGTCGTCGAGAGGAAGCTCTCGACACAGTGCGTGAGCGCGTCCATCCCGGTTGCGGCGGTGAGGGCAGGCGGGAGGCCAAGGGTCAGCTCCGGGTCGCAGATTGCGGAGCTTGGGAGCAGGTGCGGGCTCAGCGCGATCGTCTTCCGGCCGGTCGACGGAAGCTGGATCAACGTCCCACGCCCGGCCTCGCTGCCGGTCCCGGCGGTTGTCGGGACGGCGACCATCGGCGGCATCCCCGGCTGGATTCGCTCCAGCCCGCCGGTCGTCAGGTCGTAATCGGCGAGCTCGCCGGGGTGGGTGACGAGGAGTCGGATCGCCTTCGCGGCGTCGATCGGGCTCCCTCCGCCGATCGCGACCAGCCCGTCGCATTCCGCCTCTCGATATACGGCCAGGCCGCTCAGGACGTCGGCCTCGGTCGGATTCGCCGAGACCCCCGAAAAGACGCCCGGAACCGGATCGATCGCCCCGGCCGCCCGGTCGACCAGCCCCGCCGCGATCACGCCGGGGTCGGTGACGATCATCGGCCGGGTGACGCCCAGCCGCTTGAGCTCCTCGGCTAATGAGTCGACAGCGCCCGTGCCGAAGAGAATCCGGTTCGGAAATGTGAAGACGGAGGGGGGCGTCGGCGGTGGGGGCGGTGTCGAGGCATCCGACGCCGGTCGGCTCTGCGGGTCCGGCCGCTCAATCGGCGTCGGCGATGTCATCGGGATCAACGGTCGTCTCCTCGCTACTTCCGCAGCGGCGTCGGGCGGGGCGTTCAGGACAGCGATTCGAGGATGTGCTCCATCTCCGCCGCGGCGTGCCAGTCGCCGGACTTCCTCGCCTGCTCGATCCCCTTTCGCAGAACAACGGCGGCCTCGTCGACCTCGCCCTCGTCGGCGTACGACTGGCCGAGCTGCTGATACGCGGCGATCTGGCCCGGGTCATCCGCGATCAGCCCCCGGAGCCGGTCGCGGCCCTCGGCGACGTCCCCATCGCGCAGGCATTGCATCGCCAGCCCGTAGCGGAGGAACGCGTCCCCCGGATCGTCGGCCAGACTCCGCTCCAACATCAACCTTCGCGGTGATTTGTCCGGCATCCAGGCGCCCACCTTTCCCACCGTGGTTCATTCCGTCCCGACGCAGTCCACCAGGAGTCCGATCCGATCGATCGCCGCTCCTTATTCCACGGTAATGGCCGGGCTCCTGTGACGCAATCGCAGCCGCGAAGGGCCTGGCAATCTGCGAAGGGGTTGCCGGTCATTACGAAGGCAGGGAGACCTGGGGGAGATCGGTCGTGGGACGGTCAAAGCCCGGCGATGGGGGAGTCCGATCCAACACAAGTCGGGTGGGGCCGCATCGATCGAGGGACCGAGCGGGGCCCGATCGGACGGGAATGGATCCAGCCTCGGACTGTCGCTGTGAGGATGACCGCCGTGCCAACGCCATCGACTTGGATTGCCGGCCTGCTCCGTCGGATGACCTGGAATTTGATGATTGCGACGACGGTGCTACTGGCGGCCCCGCCGAGGGATCTCCTCGCCTCGGAGTCGCGGCGGACCGCCGTGGTTGAGGCCGTCGACCGGGTCCATGAGAGTGTGGTCAGCATCTCCAGTGAGAAGAAGGCCGAGTCGCACAGCCGATGGCCGTTCTCGCCCGAGGAGAACCAGCGCCCGAGGGTGAGCGGGATGGGGAGCGGGGTCGTGATCGACCGACGCGGCTACATCCTGACCAATCACCACGTGGTCGACAAGGTCCAGGGGATCACCGTGCAGCTTTACGACGGGACCTCGGTCCCGGCCCGACTGCTCCAGTTCGACCCGGTGATGGACCTGGCCGTTCTGAAGATCGAGCCGCCAAAGGCCCTGACGGCCGTCGAGATCGGGACCTCCTCCGACCTGATGGTCGGCGAAACGGTGATCACGATCGGCAATGCGTTCGGATACGAGAACACGGTCTCGGTCGGGATTGTCTCGGCCTTGCATCGCGATGTGACGCTCTCCGACGACCAGGTCTACCGCAACCTCGTCCAGACCGACGCCTCGATCAACCCGGGGAACTCCGGCGGCCCGCTGATCAACATCAACGGCGAGTTGATCGGGATCAACGTCGCGGTTCGGGCCGGGGCGCAGGGAATCGGCTTTGCACTGCCGATCGACGACGTGAAGCGGGTCGCGGCCGATCTGCTCAGCACGCGAAGGCTCTCGGCGACCTGGCATGGCCTGGTCCCCATGGAGCAAAGGCGGGGCAGCCGTCGGGCGGTAGTCGTCGCCGAGGTGCAGCCTGGGAGTCCGGCCGAAGCCTCGGGCTTCCGCGTGGGGGACGAACTGGTGAAGGTCGGCGACGTCGCGATCGCAAGCCCGCTCGATGTCGAGCGCGGACTGCTCGACGCCCGCCCCGGCCATCCGTCGAAGGTCGCGATCCGTCGCGGGACCTCCGAATCCTCGATCGCCCTCGACGTCCGCCCCGCGACCGCCGGAATGACGCTCGCCGCGACCTCGACGTCCGCCGCCCCGGATGAGGCCATCTGGCGAATCCTCGGCCTCAAGGCGTTGCCCGTCCCGGCCGATTACGTCGCGGCCATCTCCTCAAGGCTCCGCGGCGGCCTTTATGTCCAGGCCGTCCTGCCCGGTAGCCCGGCCGCCGAAGCCTTGCTACAAAAGGGCGACATCGTCCTCGGCATGAAGGTCGGCCAGCGCAACTGGGAGACCATCCGCCCCGACAACATCCTCTACGTCCTCCGCCAGCCCGAAGCTGCCCAGATCGAGGACGCCGTCCTCTTCGTCGCCCGCAAAAATCAGGTCGAACCACGCCGAATCAGCCTGGGCGGCGCCCTCGGAACGGCCCCCACCTCGCTCAATCGCTGAGCCCCGCCGATCGACGCCGCCTCGCCTCGGCCGGATTCCTTGCCCATGCCTCAAAGTAGCCATCGACATGGGACTTGTCCCATGATAGCTTGATCAAGATCGTATGACGAAAGACAGAGGGCTGGCGAGACCTCGGCGCGGTGGAATACCATAACCATGGGCACGACCACCGACGAGCAGGATAAACTGATGGAGGACAGTCCACATCCGATCGACCCGGAGGACGATCCCCCCGGGCATGGAGTCGTGGTCCTGTTCACTGTCTTTGTCGAGGCGGGTCTGGCGCCGTTTTCGATCGTGGTCGGCTGGATGTTGGGGCACCTGCCGCTCCAGAGCTTCACCTGGAACGGTCGAGACGCCATGATCGGGGCTGTGGCGGCCCTGCCCCTCTTCCTCCTTTTCCTCTCGATGCTCCGGTGGCCGGTCGGCCCGCTCTGCAGGCTCAAGGACCTTTGCGAGCTGGAGGTCGTCCCGCTCTTCCGCGAAAGTCTCTGGTCGGAGCTGGCGCTGATCTCGCTCTCGGCCGGTGTCGGTGAGGAGATGCTCTTCCGCGGCGTCTTCCAGGCGACGTTCATGGAGTGGTTCGGCACCCTCTGGGGTGTGGTCCTCGCCGGACTCCTGTTCGGGCTCCTGCACCCGATGTCGGTCACTTACATCGCGATCGCCGGATTGCTGGGCCTGTATCTGGGAGCGATCTGGATCTACAACGGCAATCTGCTCACGGTCATGGTCACTCATGCCCTGTACGACTTCATCGCGCTCGCCTATTTGATCCGACTTCGCTCCGAGGCCACAACCAGGACCGAGGCCATCGACGATCGCGATTGATCGCCAACGCGGTAACGCGGTTCCTGGCCGACTCCTCAATTCCCGGCCGGGCGGTCGGTCGGCTATGCTGTTCGTCGGTCGGTCGACCGTGCGGCGAGCGTCGGCGCAGGGGCGACCGGGGACGGATCTGGGCTCCAGGTGGGGGTTCCGACGGATGCGCATCCAGGCGTTGAGGTTCGGGGCGTGGGCGTTCGTGCTGCTGGGAACGGCCGGTCTGACCGGTGCGGGGGCTCGGGCGACTGCCGCCGAGCCGCTCCGCTGGACGTTCCACCAGGGCGAGTCCCTCAAGTACTCGCTCGAGCAGAAGATGACGATGAGCACCAAGGCCAACGGCGTCGAGCGAAAATCGAACCGGAACCACACGCTCAACTTCAACTGGACCGTCCTCGCCGTGGAACCCTCCGGCGAGGCCCGAATTCGCCACAAGACCGAGCGAATCCGGATGAAGGCCGATGAGCCGCCGCTCCTCCCCTTCCAGTTCGACTCGGCCGAAACCAAGGGCGATCCCCCCGGCTTCGAGGGCATGGCCAGAATCCTCCGCGCCGAGGCTGGCGCTGAGTTCACGTTTCGGATGACCCCAACCGGCGAGATCATCGACATCGAGATCCCCGCCGAGACCCTCAAACGCTACAAGGACGCGATGCCCGAGGGACGCCCCGGCGGCGGCGAGGTCAACGAGAAGGCGGTCAAGGAAAACCTGATGCAGGCCAGTCCCCCCGCGTTTCCGGCCAACCCGATCGACGCGGGACAGACCTGGAGCGCCCGACCGTCTCGGGTCCCGCTGATGGAGCCGCCGATCGCAACGCTGATCCTCGACCGGACCTTCACCTACCAGGGTCCCGACCCACGCTCGCCCGCCTCTCGGCTGATCGGCGTGCAGACCACCGCCAGGGTCGAGCCGATTCCCGGCGTGGACTTCAAGATCACCATCCGCAAACAGGACGGCCACGGCACCATGACCCTCGACACATCCTCCGGACATGTCTCCTCGACCCAGCTTTCCCTCAACATGGAGCTCGTCGTCAACGCTCAGGGACAATCCATCGAGCAAACCAGCGATTCCAGCTCGACGATGACCTTGCAGCCGTAGCTGTCGGGGAAATGTTGCCCACCGAGAGAAGCGGGCCAGCGGCGGGGATCTTCCGCGTCTCGTCTCCGTCCCTGGCGGGCGGAGGCGACCAGTCCCCTGAGATTCCGTCCGCGGTCGCGGTCCTCGGTGGGCCGATCCTATCGTGAGAAGGATCCGTCCCAAGCCTCCGAATCACGCCGCAAGACCAGACCAGACCAGTCAGTTCCCGGCCGTCCGACGTCCAGGAACCGCCTCACCGGTGCAGACCCGGTTCCACAACTCCTCGCGGTAAACCCCAATCTGGTTCGGCGCCGTAATCCCAAGTCGGACCGAGTTCCCCTCGATCGCGACCACGGTCAGGGTCAGGTTGATATCCGGCACCACGATCCGCTCGCCGAGCTTGCGGCTGAGGACAAGCATCGTCGTTCCTCCCTGGGTGGATCCTCGGTCGGTCGGGCCCCGTCGATTCGCCTCGACGTCCCCTCATGCTGAATATAGGACGCCGGCAACCAGCCGTGACCCAATCCCGGGGCAAAATCCCGAAAAAGAGCGATCAGGTGGCCGCGTCGGCTCGCATCCGGGTCTGGTCGACGAACCGCTCGGTGGCCTCGTCTAGAACCCGAGCGCGCCTTCCCTGGGAGGGGTGGACGTACAGCGTCCTCGCGTCAATCACGTCCCTCGGCGGCGGCGGAGGCGCCATCTCATACCGAACCGGCCGGTGGTGGTCAGCGATTTGCAGTCTCGGGTCGTACACGCTGTTGAACTTCCAGAGCATCTTCAGCGTGTTCGTCTGCCCGCGTCCGAGATTGTTCGCCAGGATTCCGGCCAGCCCCTTCACCGCTGCCCATCCCAGGTGCTTCCGATTCAGTACCTGCTGCGTCCGGACCAGCTCTCCGTAGAACTCGTTCAGCGGCAGCTTCGTCGGCAGAACCGCGTGCTGGATGTCGTACAGGCGATAGTCGCGCGAGGTCACCCGGCGCGACTCGGTCATCCAGCTCTCCGTTCCCGGATACGGCGTGTTCACGCTGATGTTGACGATCTCGGGAATCTCCAGGCACCACTGGCGGATCACCTCGAACTGGCCGTGGTCCCAGGACGGATCCGCAATGATGTTGATCGCCACCATGATCCCCAGCGACCGCGCGAACTCCAACGCCTCAAAGTTCTTCGAGAGCGTCACTCGCTTGCGATGCCGCTTCAGACCCTCCTCGTCGATCGCCTCGACTCCGAGAAACATATATTGAAGGCCTAGATTCTTCCAGAACCGGAAGACGTCCCTGTTTCGAAGCAAAACATCGCCGCGGGTCTCCAGGTAATATTGCTTTCGAATCCCGCGACGGGCGATCGCCTCGCCGATCGCCATCCCGTGTTCGGCCTGGATGAAGGCGACGTCATCGACGATGAAGACTCCCGGCTCCCGGATCGTCGATAGCTCCTCGGCCGCGGCCTCCGCCGGCTTGATCCGGTAGCTCCGGCCGTAGAACGTCCAGGCGCTGCAGAACGAGCAGTCCCACGGACACCCCCGGCTGAACTCGATCGAGGCGCAAGGGTCGAGCACCCCGATGAAATACTTCCGGCGATGCCGGAGGAGATCGCGCGCCGGCAAGGTCTCCTCCAGCGCCCGGATGAACCCGGGCGCCGGGCCCTGACCGTCTCGCGTGAGGGCGCCCGGGACTTCCAGCAGTCCGACCGGATCGCGATCGGCGGCGGCCTCCAGCAGCCGGGCCATTGAGGTTTCGCCCTCGCCCTTCAGAACGCAGTCGATCGAGCCCTCGGCGTGCTCGATCAGCTCGGTGGCGACGAACGAGGCGCTATGCCCGCCGACCACCACAAAAACCCCCGGCCGGAGCACCTTCGCCGTCTTCGCCAGCTCGACCACCTCGGGAACATTCGCCAGGTAGTTGTTCGAGAGCAGGACGACATCGGGCGCCCACTCGCGGACCGCCCTCGCGAAGCTCGACGGCGGTTCCACCTGAAGGTCGATCAACCGGACATCGTGCCCGGCTTGCCTGGCCGTTGCCGCGATGATCTCGATCCCCAGCGGCTCCAGCCGGAGAAAGATCTTCGTGTACATCAACGGGCCAGGATGGACAGCAAGGACTCTCATCTTTCGATCACCGCAAGGGCCACGGGTCGTCCTCTTTCGGTCACGAGCGGAACCGCTTGTAGCACGAATCACGCCAGTCGACCAGAAGCGTCCGACCTAAAGGCGCCCGCTTCCCATCCCTGGAATCCAGCGTTTGACCGCAGACTCGTCGCATCCCGCGCGTCTTGACGCGGAAGCCGGCCAGTCGCTCCTTCGACGATCAGGCGAACAGCCGATCAACGCGGACCCGCTCCCACGTCGAGATGGCTCGGAACGCGGTAGTCCAGCAACGATGTCGACTCCGTTGAGCGAGTTGATTCCCGGATAGCGGTTCGACTTCTACGGCTGGGACGGAAGCATAACCGGCCCTCCTATCGAGCTTACCCAGGGCGACGGCGGCTCCTTCTTCATGAATCCCTTAATCTTCCTGTATACTCCGCCAATATCCCACTCGGCTCGCGGGAACGCCGAATCCCGGCTACGCCGCCCGCGGACTCTCCTTGACCCGGACCAGAAACCTCATCGCTCCTTCTCCTGTTCATAACGTCAGATTTCGCGAGCTTCGCTGTCTTTCCCAGTTTTCCCCGGCAAGAATCGTGTCACCCGTGGCAGGTCATCGAGCCGAGATGCGAAAGCGAGGATATCCGCGGAGAATCGAGAATCCGGTGAATCGGCGGGGTCGGATCGTGGAAACCGGCCTCGGAGCGGGTATTCTGGTAGGGGCTTGTCGCCTGGCGGCACCTCTTCCTCCGTCTTTCCGACCGATCGGTTGTGGGCTCTTTGCGGGTCGAAGGCAGTCGGCGGCGGATCGTGTATCGCGCCGGTCGTTTCTCGAAAGCCCTGATCTTGGAAAGAGATGAGGAACGGGACTTGCGAACCCGCTGATGGGGCGGCTGCGGCCGTTCTGTTGCGACTGGTCAGGATTCTTCGCGAAATCCACCCTGGGCCGCATGCCCGGGATTATCCCTCGCGTCTTCCGCTTCAAGAGGAGTCACCCCTCCGATGGCCGATATCGTCCTGATCAACCCGCGGTTCGAGATGTCGTTCTTCGGCATGGAACTGGTGATGCCGTTCATCGGGCGTCGGGCCAACATGCCGGTCGCCTCGCTCCCGCTCCTCGCTGCGCTGACGCCCGGCAAGCACCACGTCACGCTGCTCGACGAGAACGTGGAGCCGATCGACTTCGACCGCATCGCCCGGGCCGATATTGTCGGGATCACAGGAATGGGCATCCAGCGCCAGCGGATCACCGAGATTCTCGACGAATTGAAGAAGCGAGGAGCGTTTGTGGTCGTCGGCGGCCCAATGGCAACGGTCCACGAGGAGTATTTCGAGGGCCGGGTCGACGCGATCTTCATCGGCGAGGCCGAGGAAACCTGGCCGCGGTTTCTCGAGGAATGGGAGCGGGGCGAGCACGGCTACCGATACGAGCAGGCCGCCAAGTCCGACATGACGAAGGTTCCGACTCCTCGGTTCGACCTCCTGAAGATGAATCGCTACCTCTTCGGCAGCGTCCAGTTTTCGCGCGGGTGTCCATTCCAGTGCGAGTTCTGCGACATCATCGTCACCTTCGGCCGTCGCCCGAGGATCAAGTCATCCGAGCAGGTGATCGCCGAGATCGAGGCGATGGACAGGCAGGGCGTGAAGATCGCCTTCATTGTGGATGACAACCTGATCGGCAACAAGCGGGCGATCCGGCCGGTCCTGAAGGCGGTGGCCGACTGGCAGCAGCGGAAGGGCTTCCCGCTGACGTTCTTCACCGAGGCCTCGATCGACCTGGCCGACGACCCCGAGCTGATGCAAATGATGGTCGACGCCAACATCATCAGCGTCTTCATCGGAGTCGAGAGCCCGAACGAGGAATCGCTGCGCGAGACCAAGAAGTATCAGAACGTGCGTCAGGGCCGGTCGATGATCGAGAAGATCCACGCGATCCAGGAAATTGGGATGGAGGTCTGGTGCGGCCTGATCGTCGGGTTCGACAACGACGACACGACCATCTTCGACCGCCAGATCCAGTTTCTGGAAGAGGCCCGAATCGCGAGCGGGCTGGTGGGGATGCTGCACGCGATCCGACGGACGCCGCTCTACGATCGCCTGCTCGCCGAGGGCCGACTCGCCGAGACCGACAACACCGAGTTCAAGACGAACGTGGTTCCGCTTCGGATGACCCGTGAGGAGATGCACGAGGGCTACATCCGCGTCCTGAACTACCTGTATTCGCCCGAGAACTTCTTCCGGCGAATGGACAGCCTCTACATCGACGCGAAGATCGAGATGGGGCGGACCCGGGCCGAGTACTGGAAGAAGCACCCGATCCAGGGACTGCTGACGAACGCGATGTTCGCGCTCCACGCAACCGGACTCTTCGCCCGGATGATGATGGGCATCCCCGAGCCCGAACTGCGCCGGGAGTATCGGAAGCGGATCGCCAACCTGATCCGACACCGCCCCGACCCGGGCCTCGTGCTGACCTACACGTTCAAGTGCGCCCAGCACTACCACGCTTATACGATGGCCCGAAAGATGGCCGCAAAGCGAGAATCGCTGGTCAACGGCTACGTCGGCACGACTGGCGAACCTCAACCTGCCGCCTCGCTCGCGTGAGGGCGAGATCGGGACCCTCGCCCTTCCAGGGCCGTTTCCTTCTCAGGCCGTCCGGGAATCGGGGACTGGCTCCGGATCGCAGCGGAGAGGCCTGTCTCCGATTCGTGGTCGGGTGCTGGTCCTTTTCGCGGAGGCAAAAGGGTCGAGCGAGGGGGAGAGGAACCGGTCGCGGATGATCGGAGCGAGTCCCTGCGGGCCCGACCTTGGTGAAAAGGAAACGGTCCTGTCGGAGCGGAGGAGACAAGGCATCTGGACACCGGACCTGTTCTCCGGTACATTGATGCCATTATTTGGGAGCAGGGTTCCTTGCCACAGATTGCACTTTCCCGAATCCGCCGAGGTTGAAGTCCATGGGGCGAACGCGAACGATCGGGAAGCCTGGGATGATCCTTGCCGCGGTCCTGTTGCTCCTGTCTTCCGCACAGGTCCGCGCCTGTCCGAACTGCAAGGAGGCCGGGGCGGATGGAGCGGTCTAGGCCTCGTCGCTCGCCCGGGGCTACAACTGGAGCATTCTCTTCATGATCGCCGTCCCGTTCACGATGATGACAACGGGTGCTCTGGCGATTCGAGAAGCCGCGAAGCGGGGCGAACTGCCCGAGTTCTAGCGAGTCGCCCGTCCCCATTTTAGGGGACGGCCAGAGAATCGGACGGCGGCGAAAATATTCTAATCGCCCGTGGCCAGCCCAAACGGGCCGTAGACCACGTTGATACCTCCGTAAATCCCGTTTCCAGAGAGAACGTATTGTGTACTGCTCAGGAGGGGGAAGGTCACTTCAGAGGATACCGTGAAGGACGTCGGGTTATACTTCGGGCCGTTCACCTCAATGGAAGTAAACCCTCCGAAATTTTCACCCGCTGCCGCAAGAATGTCCCCGTCCAGGTCGACGATGGAGAAGCTCACAGTCGTGACATCAAGTGATTGGGGACCATTTGCAAAATTGTATGTCGCGGAGACTGTGACAGTGATGGTGTATGTTGCTCCTGGCGACAGGTTGTCCGCGGGTTCCGGTGAGTTGAGAATGCCGACGGTACTGTTCTGAGCGTGCGAACTGCCCGGACAGGCGAGGACAGCGGCGGCGAACAGGGCAAAAATGGGCCGGCTCGTATGGGATGCTCCTCAAATCCTGTTGCGAATCTCGGTTTACCTGCTAGCCGATGTCAAAGACCACCGACATCGACCACCTCTCCACCGGCTCGGGTGGCGATCGCCCTCCAAAGTTCGGAAGATATCGATGCGCGCACGAACTGGGTGTGTCCGTCGGAAAAAAGCACATTGGCGATGGAGCCGTGAAGACTTGATGCAGTCCAGGCTCCGAGCAATACCATGAATTGATTCTTGTAACTCTTGTTATTCACTGGTAAATCGTGCGTGTAGCAAGTGCTTCCGTGTGAACCATTGGCCCAATCATAGCCTTTCTTGTTGCCGCCAAGGGCCAACGGCGGCATCGCGCCGCTCCGGCAGATCGCCAAGAATTCGTCGTATTGCTGAGGCGCTGTGAGCGTAACCGTCGTGCGGTAAACCGTTCCGAGTTCGTCCGTGGTTCTCAAGCCAGACCCCAGGACCCATTCGGCCATCATCGCAGTGTTGGCCATGCCGTCCGAGACTCTAGCGAGCGTCACAGGTGTTTCTGGCCGTTTTGTGAACATACCGTTAAATTTTCCGATGACCTGATAGCCATATCCCGTATTGCATGAGTAATTCGTCCATCCTCCGGCGCGACCGTTTCCGCCATCCGAGGGGCACAGGAATGCGGAAACCTGGCACTGAGTGATCGTGCGAT
>DAHZZC010000636.1 GCA_027435495.1 Planctomycetales bacterium | reverse complement strand
GGAACTCATCAAGCAGAGCAAACCCATCCCCGACTTCGCCCGGACCGACCAATACCAAGTCGGGCTGACCCTCCATGGTACGGTCCAGGACCCGGCCTTCATCCGTTTCGTCGAGAAGGTTTCGAAGGAGACATTAGCCTTCTTTGGCACGCACGAGTGGATGCTGTTGGCTGCTGCTGCCCGTGACGAAAAGCTTCCGAGGAACTCGGAGGGTCGGGTTGATCGTCTACTCGACCTCGGGCTGATCGAGCGGGTGAAAGGCCGGAAGTATATGCTCTCCCGCAAATACTACGAGTTCGTCGGCCAGAAGGGGGCATATACCCGAAAGAAGGGGCTCGATCGCAAGCACAACTTGGCCCTGCTCCTCCGGCACATCGAGGAGAGCCAAGGCACGGGCTGCAAGCTCGAAGAATTGTGCCAGGTGCTCCCTTCGCTCCCGGCCTCTGATGTCCAGAATCTCTTGAGGAGCCTCCAGAGGAAGGGGCAGGTTCACACGATCGGTAGGACACGAGCCGGGCTCTGGTATCCGGGGCCGCCACCGGAGAGCCAGGCTCCGGCGACCGATGTCTAGTGGCGTAAATCGACGCAATAGCCAGCCAGGCCCCTATCTTCCAAATGCCGGGCAGCTATAGACTTGGGATTCTTGGATTCAGGGCTCTCGTCGCAGTTTGCCGCAATCTGACGCAATCTGACGCAATCCCCAGCAGGCAGACCTACGGAAGAACCGGGGCCGAAGGGTTAAGTGAGAGTCCAACGTTGGACAAAGCCTCCTTAATGACTTTATCGAGGCCCCCCAAGGCCAATTGCAGGCCGACGCACAGCGTCCCAAAGTCTTGCAATTCAAGGGGTTAAGCGTTCGGCGCACGATTGGGACGTGTCGAAAACGACCTAATCTCGTGACGAAAAGCCCCGAGGAAGTTCTAGGTCTGGCTCCGAGCTAATCGAGAGGACGGATGTCCATGCCGATCGGGAGTGAGCGGAACGCCGTCCAGAACCCATTCATCCGCTATGCCGTGGAGGCGGGCTGGAAATATGTCTCCCCCGAGGAGGCCCTCAACCTCCGTCGGGGCCTGACCAGCCCCGTCCTCGATTCGGTCCTGGTCGAACAGCTTCAGCGGCTCAACCCCGGCGTCGTGGACCACCTGCGGGCCGAGGAGGTGGCCAAGCGACTGGTCCGTGTCCGGCCGAGCATCGAGGGGAACCTCGACGCCTGGGAGTACCTCAAGGGCCTCAAGACCGTCTTCGTCGAAGCCGACAAGCGGGAGCGGAACGTCCGGCTCATCGACGCCGAGAACCCGGAGGCCAACCGCTTCCACGTCACGGACGAGTTCACCTTCACCAACGGCGTCCCGCCCGACATCCGCACCGACATCATGTTCTTCGTCAACGGCGTGCCGGTCGTCGTCGCCGAGACGAAGGCGGCCACGCACATGGACGGCGTGGGCGAGGCCCTGGACGACATCCGCTACTACCACTGCAAGGGGCCGGAACTCCTCTGCGTGATGCAGGTCCACGCCCTCACACACCTGATCCAGTTCTATTACGGGGCCACCTGGAACCTCTCCCGCAAGGGGCTCTTCAACTGGCGGGACGAGCAGGCCGGGGACTTCGAGACCCTGGTCAAGACGTTCGTCTCGCCCAGGCGGCTGCTGCGGGTCATCACCGAGTTCATCCTGTTCACCCGCAAGGACGAGGAACTCTCCAAGGCCGTCCTCCGGCCGCACCAGATGCGGGCCGTCGAGCGGACCGTCCATCGGGCCAGGGACCCCGAGAAGCGGCGGGGCCTCATCTGGCACACGCAGGGCTCGGGCAAGACGTACACGATGATCACGACCGCCAAGCGGCTGATCGAGGACCCGACCTTCCAGAACCCGACCGTGATCATGCTCGTGGACCGCAACGAGCTTGAGGCCCAACTCTTCGCCAACCTGGAGGCGGTCGGTTTCGGCAAGGTGGAGGTCGCCCAGACCAAGCGGCACCTGCAAGACCTGCTCAAGGCCGACCGCCGGGGCCTGATCGTCTCTATGATCCACAAGTTCGAGGGCGTGCCCGAGAAGGCCACCGAGCGGGCCAACGTGTTCGTCCTGGTGGACGAGGCCCACCGGACCACGGGCGGCGACCTGGGCAACTTCCTGATGGGGGCCTTGCCCAACGCCACCTACATCGGCTTCACCGGCACCCCGATCGACCGGACGGCCCACGGCAAGGGGACGTTCAAGGTCTTCGGCATCGACGACCCGAAGGGCTACCTGGACAAGTACACGATCAAGGAGTCGGTCGAGGACGGGACGACCGTCCCCCTGCATTACTCGCTGGCCCCGAACGACCTCCGTGTTGACCGGGAGACCCTAGAGAAGGAATTCCTGGCCCTGGCCGAACTGGAGGGCGTCACCGACGTTGAGGAGTTGAACACGGTCCTGGAGCGGGCCGTGACGCTGAAGAACATGCTCAAGAACAAGGAGCGGGTGGACAAGGTGGCCCGCTTCGTCGCCGAGCACTTCCGCACCACGGTCGAGCCGATGGGCTACAAGGCGTTCGTGGTGGCCGTGGACCGGGAGGCGTGCGTCTTCTACAAGCAGGCCCTCGATCGCTACCTCCCGGCCGAATACTCGGAGGTGGTCATCAGCAGCGGGGGCAAGAAGGACTCCGATGAACTGCGGGCCGCCTGGCTGGAGGAGGAAGAGGAGAAACGCATCCGCAAAGCGTTCCGGAGACCGGAGGGCGACCCGAAGATCCTGATCGTCACCGAGAAGCTCCTCACCGGCTTCGATGCCCCGATCCTCTACTGCATGTATCTCGACAAGCCGATGCGGGATCACGTCCTGCTCCAGGCCATCGCCCGTGTCAACCGCCCCTACGAGGACAACGAGGGCCGCCGCAAGCCCTCGGGTTTTGTGCTCGACTTCGTGGGCATCTTCGAGAAGCTGGAGAAGGCCCTGGCGTTCGACTCGCAGGACGTCGAGGACGTGGGCGAGGTCGTCAAGGACCTGGGCGTCCTGCGGGACCGTTTCAAGGACCTGATCGAGCAGGGGCGGAAGGACTTCCTGCCGATCACGGCGGGCCGCTCGGGCGACAAGGCGGTGGAGGCCCTGCTGGAGCACTTCCGGGACAAGGAACTGCGGCACGAGTTCTACTCGTACTTCAACGAGCTTGAGGAACTCTACGAGATCCTCTCGCCGGACGCCTTCCTGCGTCCGTTCCTCGAAGACTACGGCCGCCTGTCCGAAATGTACCGCCTGCTGAGGGCGAACTACGAGCGGGGCGTGCCGGTGGACCGGGCCTTCCTGCGGAAGACCGCCCGGCTGGTCCAGCAGCACACGGACACGGGTGCGATTCAGGCCCCCGAGAAGGTCCACAAGCTCGACGCCAAGACGCTGGGCAAGATCGCCGAGGCCGACACGCCCGAGACGGTGAAGGTCTTCAACCTGCTCAAGTCCCTCCACGCCCTGGTCGCCGAGGAAGGACGTCAGCAGCCGTACCTGATCAGCATCGGCGACAAGGCCGAGGAAGTGGCCAGGGCCTTCGAGGACCGCCAGAAGACGACCCAGGACACGCTCCAGGAGCTTGAGCGGCTCGTCAGCGAACTGAAGGAGGCCGAGGCCCAGCGGGACGCCACGGACCTGACGCCCGAGGCGTTCGCCGTCTACTGGATGCTGAAGCGGGCCGACGTGGAGGGTGCCCTCGACGTGTCCAGGCAGGCGGCGAAGGCATTCGAGGAGCATCCGCACTGGCAGACGAGCGGGCACCAGGAGCAGGCCGTCCGCAGGGCTCTCTACAAGGCCCTGATCGACGCCGGGGTCGATGGCGTCGTCGATGTCGCCCAGGCCATCATGAAGATGCTTCGGAGGGCGACGTGAGCGAGAAGGACGGCGGGGCCTGGACACCCCTGGAGCATGTCGTCACGAAGGAACTCCTGAAGTCGGAGGTCACGGCCTGGGCCAAGCGGATCGGCGTCCGGCCCAAGGAGATCCACGTCCGGCCGATGAGCAGGAAGTGGGGAAGCTGCTCTACAGCGGGACGGCTGACCCTCGATTCGGGACTGGCGACGGAATCCGCCGAGTTTCGCCGTGAGGTGATCGTCCACGAACTGGTCCATCTCAAGGTCCCGAACCATGGGCCGCTCTTCCGGGCCTTATTGCGAGCACACCTCGGCCGGAGCAACGTGACGCTGGGCGGCAAGCGGGCGGGGCGGGCTTGAGAACAAGAGCCGAGGGCGACGGGCCGAGGAGTTTCGACCTAAACCCCAGAACTCCCGACGCCTCTCTTCCGCCCTCGGTGGCGGTGATCATGGGGACAACCCCAACCGCCTCCGTACCCCTGAGAGCAGGATCGCAGAGCGGGCGATCTTGTGGAGCGGGTGGTAGGCGGGGTATTGCCGATACTGCTCCACCATTTCCGGTGGTCCCAACGGCAACTGCTCCTCGATGATGCGCTCCTTCTCATCGTCGGAGAGCTTCTCCATGTAGCCCGAGACCTTGGCAATCTCGGGCCGCTCGGCGGCTCGGGCCGCCTGCTCCTGGTCGCTCGGCATGTTGGTCGGACTATCGACTCGGCGAGTCCCAGAGGGCCTCTGCCGGACCTGGGGCGAAGAAAAGCAGGCCACCTGATGGTCGTCTTGCGGTCCATCGAGGCCAATCCGCTCCAAGCCCGGATGGTGGCCGACCCGGCTGAGTATCGCTGGTCCAGCTTCCAAACCGAGTTGACCGCGGTCCGACGATCGCTGACGAGCGGCCGTCCGTTTGGGTCGGCGATGTGGGTTGAGGGGATGGCGGAGCGGCTTGGTATCAACCTCGACCCGCGGCCCCGGGGCCGGCCCCAAAAGAAAAATCGAACCGAAACCATGAATCTTTCGGCCTCACGACCCGAATGACCGCGAGCCGCCGAAGAGTTCGCATTTCCGGCCCGATGTTCTATTTGTTCTAGGAGACAAGGCCACCGGTCCTTTCCGGGATGCGATGGGCTCCCGGCGCCCGCTGGTCCTTGTCGAAGGGAGTTTCCGCCTCCCGGAGGATGGTCTTCGACCATTCCGAGCCAACGATCGCCGGCTGGAGCCGGCTCGTGCCGAGAGGATCGGGATGGCGGTCGGTGACGATCGTCGAGGACACAAAGCGATCCGAGCGAAAAGAACGGCACTCGAGCGTTCGTCTCTGAGGACGAACGACCAGGGCACGCCGGTCGAGGACGACGGCGGACGGGTCCGGCCATCGGCCGGCGCCCAGACGATCACGGGGCAGGGTTTCCACGCGTCGCGCGTCGCGTGCGCAACAATCGAGGAGGAGAAACATCATGGCGATCAAAACATTCCGGGACGTGGCGACGTCACTGATCGGCTCGGCGTTTCGGCGTTCGACGTCCGATGGTCGGACACGGATGGTCCGCGAGATTGTGACCCTGGGCCGGCTCGTTTCGGGTCGGCGTCGGGTGTCGGATGCTCAAGCGTCGAAGGCCGACCAGGGATCGAGGGGGTGAGCCATGGGGACGACCATTCCTTCGACAGTCCCGGTGACCTGTCCCGGCTGCCAGCATGAGGGGCCGGCCTTCGTCACGCTGCTCGGCAAATCCTCGCGGTGCAAGAAGTGCGGGCATGTCTTCTGTCTGCCGAAGCACGTCCGGATCGGATGTCCGGCGTGCGAGACGCTCTTGCGGGTCCCGGTCGAGATGCTCGGCCACGAGGTTTCCTGCCGGTTCTGCCAGGCGAGCTTTCACGCAACGCTCGGGCAGGCCGACGGTCGGCGACGGAAGAGTCGGCTCGGCCGGCGCCCGCCGACCGCCGAGGAGGCCCTGGCCCGGCTGGTCGCCGAGCATGAGGCGATCCGTGCCGAGCTGGGCCGGCTCCGGGCGGAGAGCGACGACCACTCGCGCCTGGACCGCCGCGAACTGGAAGACCTCCGCGCCCGGCTCGATCGGTTGCAGGCCGTCCGGCCGCCGACGCTCGTCTCACCGCCGATGCCGACACCGTCGATCTCGACGATGCCGAAGCGCTCCTCGTCGATCCCGAGCGCTGCACGAATCGGGTCGCTCCATCGCGGGGCGAAGCCGGCCGGTGCCCCCTCGGTCTCGATCCGAGAGCTGATGGAACGGCTCGCCGGATGCGAGGCGATGACCGACCGCCTGATCGGCCGACTGAGGGCCGAGCAGGAGCGCCGGCATGAAGACCGTCGGTCGTTCACCTCGACGCTCGACCGGCTACAAGGCGAACTGGCCCGCGCCCGAGAAGGCTTCGACCCGGCCAGTGCCCGTGACAGTGCCCGTGACGAGATCGACGCCGGGGCCTCGGCCGAGGAATCCTCGCACGACGGTCTCGAAGCGATCGCGATGCCGGCGCCGGCTCGACTCTCCGACTGCGGGGTGGCCGGATGATCGGCGTTGTCGCCTGCCCGAACCCCGGTTGCCGACACCCCGAGCGCCTGAGCCTCGACCCGCCCGGCCGCGTTTTTCGATGTCGACGCTGTCAGACGCGGATCCGGATGCGGCCCGCACCGGCCGCCGCCGTGGTCGCGGCTTCCTCGCGGCCCGGATTCGGCACGGAATCGACTTACGACGACGATCCTGGCGACTGGCTTGGGCCGGGATCGGACGAGGGATCGTCATCAGACGGGAAGTATTCTGTCCGGTCGTCATCATATTCCGATTCGTCGTCGACGATCGCGGTGGCGCGGCTGGGGCGGTATCGCGTGCTGGGGCTAATCGGCGAGGGACGATCGGCGCGGGTCTACCGGGCGCACGATCCGATCCTGGATCGACTGGTGGCGCTCAAGGTTCCGCGTCCCGGCGCGGTGGCGTCGGTGCGAACGCGCGAGCGGTTCCTCGCCGAGGCGAGGGCACTGGCCCGGCTCCGGCATCCGGCGATCGTCCCGGTTTTTGACCTGGGACGGATCGACGATCGATGCTACATCGCGATGGGCCTGATCGAGGGCCCGAGCCTGGCGCTTTTGCTCGAACGTGGTCCGATGGCCCCCAGGCGCGCCGCCGCGATCGTGGCCGACCTCGCCGAGGCACTCGAGCACGCGCACGAACAGGGCGTTTTGCACCGTGACGTGAAACCGGCGAATATCCTCACGGATGCGTCGGGAAATGTGCATCTGACCGATTTCGGTCTGGCGGGCCGCCCGGATGAAGGGGACTCAGCGAATCCCGAACGATGGGCCGGAACTCCGGCATTCGCAGCGCCCGAGCGGTCGTCGGCCGAGAGCCCGCGTTCGCTCCCGGCGGGCGATCAGTACAGCCTCGGCGTGGTGCTCTACCTGATGCTCTGCGGTCGGACGCCGTTCGTCGGACCTCCGCTTCACATCCTGTATCAGGCGACGAGTCGCGAGGCGCCCTCGCCCCGAACGATCGCGCCGAAAGTCCCCGCGCGCCTCGCGGCGATCGGTCTCCGGGCGATCGCCCGACGCCCCGAGGATCGCTTTTCCTCGTGTGCCGAGTTTGCCGAAGCCCTTCGCCGATGGATTCGCGAGGGCCGGGGATGAACCCACGCTGCTGGTGGTGCGTCCTAGGATTGACCGCGAAAAACACGAAACGCACGAAAGGGGAGGGACCTGATCGGAGGCGAATCGATCGTCCGGTCGGGCGCGGTTCCGATCCAGTTCATTGGTTGAATGTTTTGTAGGGTGGGCTCCGCCACCGAGGACCGCGAGAGCCCGTGGTATGCGATCCGGCCTTCCACGGACTTTCGCGAGGCTCGGTGGTGTGATCGTGCCTTCGTAGGGCATCCCTCGGTGGGAGGAGCCCACCCTACGACGCTGGTCCAGGGGCTCTCACGGGGGTTCCAGTTTGCTCCGCAGCCTGGGTGGACCAGGCGGTTGTGTCGATGGTCGCAGCCAGGATCAATACCATCCTGGTTCCGGACTTCCTCGGATTCACCGCGTCGGCGAACGAGTTGGGGATTCAGTCGTCCAGGCGGAGTTCCTTAAGGGTCTGCGCATCGAGAAGGTCGAGCTGAAGCCGGGCCAACGCCTCCGGCGAGAGCGCCTCGACCCGTCGCTGAACCTCAGCCGACAACGGGCCGAACTTCTTCACCATAAGCCGAAGAGCCGCCCGCCGCTCGCCCTGCTCGATCCCGCGCTCGATGCCCTGCTCGATCCCGCGCTCGATGCCCTGCTCGATCCCGCGCTCGATCCCGCGCTCGATGCCCTGCTCGACGCCCTGCTCGATCCCGCGTTCGTAAGTGGTCTTCATGAGGGGTTCGACCTCCTGAAGCGCATCGGCCTTGCCGCGTTCGTATGTGGTCTGCATGAGGGGCTTGACCTCGCGATAGGCTTCGGTCTGCAACAGCGCCTGCAATCGTTCCTTCTCGGTCTCGTCCAGTTCCGCGTACGCCTCCAGGCACTCCGTCAGCAGGAACTGCCG
>DAHZZC010000635.1 GCA_027435495.1 Planctomycetales bacterium | reverse complement strand
CTCCGGATCTGAGTTCCCGGGTTTCACCTGCAGTGGTTCACCCACGAGTCAGTACAGGCACCTGCGCTGCGTTCCGGAGCCAGTTCCGTTTTCCAGCCGAGACGAGAAGGAGACCGCCCGGACCGGCCCCCCATCATCAATGCTTTTGTTTCTCTGTCTTTTTTCGTGCCCTTCGTGATTTTCGTGGTTCCTCCGGATCTGAGTTCCCGGGGTTAACGTGGTTTCTCCGGATCTTCTGTCTGGTATCGGCGTTGGGCTGGATCAGGAGAGCCCGACGATCCGCCCATCGGCGTCGACGTCGATCCGTTCGGCGGCCGGTCGCTGGGGGAGGCCGGGCATCCGGACGATCTCGCCCGTCAGTGCCACCAGGAACCCGGCGCCGGCGGCGATCTCGATGTCGCGGACTGAGAGCGTGAAGCCGCGAGGGCGTCCGCGGAGCTTGGGGTTATCCGAGAGCGAGTCCTGCGTCTTCGCCATGCAGATCGGCAGATCGCCGTAACCGAGGCGAGCGGCGCGCCGGAGCTTCGCCGAGGCCGCCGGCAGGATCGAGACTCCGTCGGCGCCGTACATCACCCGGGCGATCTGCTCAATCTTCCGTTCGGCCGGCCAGTCGAGCGGGTAGAGCGTCTTCAACGGTGTCTCGGGCGCCGAGGCCGCCGCGACCACCTTTTCGGCCAGATCGGTCGCCCCGGCCCCGCCAGCGCTGAAGACGTCCGCCGTCGCGCACAGAACGCCCCGACCGGCGCAATAGGCGTGGACAACCTCGATTTCCTCGGGCGTGTCGGAACCAAATTTGTTGATCGCCACAACCATCGGCTTCTCGAAATGCTCGGCGCTATCCAGGTGTGCGGCGAGGTTCTCCAGCCCGCGCTCGACGGCCCTCGGGTTCGATTCCTGGAGAGCATCGAGCCCGACTCCGCCGTGCATCTTCAAAGCGCGGATCGTGGCGACGATCACGATCGCGGCCGGGTTCAGATTTCCGGCACGGCACTTGAGATCGAAGAACTTCTCGCCGCCGAGGTCGAAGGCAAACCCGGCCTCGGTGACAGCGTAATCGGCGGTCGCCATCGCCAATCGGGTGGCGAGGATCGAGTTGCAGCCGTGGGCGATGTTGGCGAACGGACCCCCGTGAATGAACGCCGGTGTCGACTCGGTCGTCTGCACCAGGTTCGGCAGGATCGCCTCGTTGAGGATCGCGGCCATGGACCCCGTAACCCCGATCTCGCCGGCCCGAACGGGCTGGCCGCCCCGGCTGGATCCGACCAGAATCCGATCGATCCGGGAGCGAAGGTCGGCCGGCGAGTCGGCCAGGCAGAGGATCGCCATCACCTCGCTCGCCGCGGTGATGTCAAAACCCGACTCCCGCGGGACGCCCTGCGACGACCCGCCCAGGCCGATCACGATGTTCCGAAGCGCCCGATCGTTCATGTCGAGGGCGCGTTTCCAGAGGATGCGAGTCGGGTCGAGATCGATGTCCTTGAAGTGCAGCCGGTTGTCAATCGCGGCGGCCAGCAAATTGTGCGCGGCGGTGATCGCGTGGAAGTCGCCGGTGAACTGAAGGTTGATCTTGTTCGACGGCTCGACCCGGCTGAGACCGCCGCCGGTGGCGCCTCCCTTGCGGCCGAAGACGGGACCCATCGACGGCTGCCGAAGCGCCAGCGCGGCCTTCTGGCCGATCCGGCGGAGACCCTGGGCCAGGCCGATGGAGGTGGTCGTCTTCCCCTCGCCGGCCGGGGTGGGCGTGATCGCCGAGACGAGAATCAACCGGCCGCGCGGGCGCGAAGCCTCGGCGCGGTGCAGGAAGTCGAGCCGGACCTTTGCCTTGTCTCGGCCGTTGAGTTCGAGGTCCGCCTCGTCGATTCCCAGGTCGGCCGCCACCTCGACGATCGGCCTTAGCCCGGTCCCCTTGTCGTCCGACATGCTCGGGATTCCCCCCTCGGATGATCGCGGCCCGTCTCCCGGCGTGCCCGCGTCGCACCCACGCGCCGGGCGGCCGAATTACCATATCAGAGCGATCCGTCCCGTCGCCAGGGGACTTGCACCCGGGCGCCTACCCCGCCTGAATGAACTGCTTCCCGGCTTGACGGGCCTTCATGGGGTCCAGCCGGTAGGCCCCCGTCAGCCGCCATCGCCGGAGGCTGGGAGGCGTCAGGATGAGGACGAGCAAAACCATCCCGCAGGCGGCCGAGAGCCGGGCCTCCATCGGCGCCCCGAGCCCCGCGAGCAGCGCCACCGTCATCGGCCCGGCGAGCAGCCCGCAGATCGTACCGACCCAGATCCGATCATATCCGGGAATGATCAGACGCATCGTCCGAATCCGGCCCCAGAACGAGATCGGAGGCGCGCACCCCTGAACGTAGGCCCCGAGCCGGAGCAGGGTAAACAGCTCGAAGATGGACGAGACAAGCGCGAGGAACGCCAGCCGCCTCTGCGGGTCAACAAAAAGCGCCGCGAGGCAGTCGATCCACCAGGCGACCAGCAGGCAGAGGATCGCCGTATCGAGCCGCGGCCAGGGGCGGGTGTCCTGGGTGTCGACCAGCATCGGGCCATACGGCCAGCCGACCGCGTTCAGCTGATCTACGAGCGGGTCGCCGGTGACATTCTCGTGCGAGAGCCTGTAGGGCTCGGGCGTCTCCGCGAACCGATCCAGCGACCGGCGCAGTCCCTGGTAGGCGAGCAGGTAGACGGCCACCCCAGCAGCCAGACAGACGGGCGGGCTGTAGAAATGCCGGACGGCCAGCCCGAGGCCGGCGATCGTCACGGCCCGGATCGGTGCGTCTTCCTTCCGGATCGTCGGCACGATCGCCGCGACGTGGCCGATCACGAAGAGGGCGACATATCGCAGCAACCCTGGCTCGGGCGCGATGGTGCTCAGCAGGAGGATCGTCGCCAGGTAGAGACCGTCGCCCCAGGTCGGCACGACGGGACCCATCGGCAGTGGCTTGCGGCTGGTCCAGGGGGTTTGCCCGAGCCATCGCCGGTAATCGCCATTGTACCACGGGTGAAACGCCGCCACGCGGCGAACGCCCCAGAACACGGCCGCGACGCCGAGGATCCATCGGCCGATCTCGTGCGGTTGGGGCGTCGCGAGCGTCACCAATTCCACGAACAGGTAGAAAACGACCAGGGCGAACCACTGTCCGAGCCATCGACGGGCGGCCGGCGGGATACGTCGGATCATCGGCCGAAGTCCTGAAGGTAGCCTTCGAGCTTGCGGGTGGCGTCGGGGAAGACAAACCGCTGGAGCACCTCGTCGAGCGGCCCTCGATGGCCGGCCAGGCGCTGCAATCCGTCGATCGTGTCGAAGGCGAGCAGCCGGCCGTCGTGCAGGACGATCACCCGGGTGGCGATCTCCTCGACCAGCTCGGGGACGGGGCTGGTCAGCACGATCGTCCGGTCCCGGCGCCGGCCGTGGTGCTGGATGATCCGTTTGAGCGTGAGGATGCCGGCCGGGTCGAGACCGCCGGAGAACGGCTCGTCGAGCAGCAGGATGGGCGTCTCGGCGACCAGCGCCGAGGCCAGCGCGATCTTCTTCGTCTGACCGGCCGAGTAGGTCATGATGGCGGAATCGCCCTTATCGGCGAGGTCGAAAAGGTCGAGCAACCGGTCGACGTGCTCCATCAGCCGGAACTCCTCGACGTCGTAGAGCCGGCCGACGGCCAGGAGGAACTCGCGGCCGGTCCGCGTCGCCGGCAGCCAGGGACGATCGGGAAGGTAAACCGTCCGCCGACGGATCGCGAGCTCCTCATCCTCGGAGTTCCGCCGGCGCATCCCG
Organism: Planctomycetales bacterium; assembly: GCA_027435495.1. Classification (GTDB taxonomy): domain Bacteria; phylum Planctomycetota; class Planctomycetia; order Isosphaerales; family Isosphaeraceae; genus JAKAUH01. Next base: position 12,767 of record DAHZZC010000635.1, on the reverse strand, counting down.
TCGATCCAGACCTTCCCGCGCTGTGGGGCGAGAACACCGCCCATCACGCCGAGCAGCGTCGTCTTCCCCATCCCGTTCGGCCCGAGGATGACGATGACCTCGCCCGGCTCGATGCGCAGGCTGATCTCCCGGAGGATCGGCCGGACTCCGTAATGCTGCGTGATGTCGTGGAGCTCGATCAAGGCGGCCTCTTCCGAGAGGTCAGGGAGGCGACGGATCGACGATCCCGCAGGGGCTTTCCGCTTTGCCCTGCCGTCCTCCTGTCGGGGCCGGCGCCGGTTCGGACGGCGATCGTCATCTCGTCATATTGTCGGATCGTTGGCTTTGGCTTCGTCCGGGTCGCCAGTTGGAGCTGGCTAACGGTCCGGTCCCTGGCGATGTGTGGGGCGATCGGGCCTTGCAGGTGCCGGCCCGGGTTGGCGATGTTCGCACCACCTTTTGTCTCCGTCTGGGTGGGTCACCCCCTGTAGGAGCCAGCTCCCGCTGGCGATCTGCGCGGCACGCTGGGCTTCGTCCGGGTCGCCAGCTGGAGCTGGCTCCTACAGGTGCCAACGGTCCGGTCCCTGGCGATGTGTGGGGCGATCGGGCCTTGCAGGTGCCGGCCCGGGTTGGCGATCTTCGCACCAGCTTCGGCTTCATCTGGCTCCTACGGGGTTGATTTCCACCTCTAAAGATATTTCGCCAGCCAGGCGTGGACCTCGTTCCACCAGACGATCCGGTTCGCCGGTTTGGTGATCCAGTGCCCCTCGTCGGGGAACCAGACGTACCGGCTCGGAACCCCCCGGCGCTGGAGGGTCGTGAACATCCCGAGCCCCTGCGCGTCCGGGACCCGGAAATCCAGGGCCCCGTGGATCACCAGCGTCGGCGTCTTGAAATTCGCCGCGAACGCCGCGGGCGAGCGATCGCGATAGTGCTCCGGCTTCTCCCAGGGCGGACCGCCGTACTCCCACTCGGGGAACCACAACTCCTCGGTCGTCCCGTACATGCTCGTCAGCTCAAACACCCCGGCGTGGCTCACCAGCGCCTTGAAGCGGTCGGAATGCCCGGCGATCCAGTTGACCATGAACCCGCCGTACGAGCCCCCAAGTGCCGCCATCCGCTTGCCATCGAGGAAGTCATACGTCTTCAGTGCGTGATCGAGCCCCTTCATCAGGTCGTCGTAGACCTTGCCGGTCCAGTCCTGGCTGATCTGATCGGTGAACTTCTGGCCATATCCGGTCGAGCCGCGGGGATTGATCGCGACCAGGGCATAGCCGGGAGCCGCGAACATCTGGTAATTCCAGCGCGCGTGCCATTCGTCGTGCCAGGCGCCCTGCGGCCCGCCGTGGATCAAAAAGGCCACCGGGTACTTCTTCCCCGCCTCGTACCCCGGCGGCTTCATCACCCAGCCGTGGACCTCGTCGCCGTCGGCTCCCTGGAACGAGAAGCCCTCCAGCTTGGGCAGGTCGAGGGGTGCCAGAAGTTGGGCGTTGTGGTGGGTAAGCGGGGTCAGTCTCGAGCCGTCGCTGTTCGCGATGAAGACCTCGGCCGGTGCCGAGGCGTTGTGACGGGTGAAGACCATCTTGCCGGCCTTCGCGTCGACCATCAGGCCGGATTGCACTCCGCTCGTAACGAGGCGCCTCACCTTGGCCGGCGCGTCGGGCCTGACGTTCAGCGCGACGATCGGCTCGGTCCCCGTGTCGTCGATCACGGCAACCATCTCATCCGGCTTCGATCCCCAGGCAAACGCGAGGACGGGCCGATCGAGTTCCTTCGTCAGCTCATGAGCCTTTCCCGACGTCCGATCGAGGACCTTCAACACCCACTGATCGGCCTCGAAACCTGCCCGCGCCTGGCTCACATAAGCCAGCCACCTGCCGTCGGGAGAGTAAGCCGGCTGGCCATCGGCTCCCTTGCTGGATTCGGTCAGATTGCGAGGCTCGCCGCCCTCGGCGGGGACGGCCCAGATGTCCGTATTCGTGGACCAGGCGTGATCGTGGATCGGCTCGGCGGTGAAGGCCAGTTCGCTGCCGTCGTGCGACCAGGCGTAATCCGACGACCCGCCAAACGGCGCCGGCGGCGTGTTGACGTCGAGCTTCGGCGTGAGGTCGCGCGCCTCGCCGGTCTCAACGTCCGCCACAAACAGGTGACTCCGCTTCGACTCGTCCCAGGCGTTCCAGTGGCGGATCATCAGCCGATCATAGGTGCGGACCTTGCTTTTGGCCGATTCCTTTTCCTTGTCCTTCGCGGCGGTCTGATCGGGCGTCTGCCCCGGGTAGACCTCGGCCGTGAAGGCGATCTTGTCCCCCCTCGGCGACCAGAGCGGGCCGGAGACGTCGACGGGCAATTTCGTCACCTGGCGAGGCTCGCCGCCGTTGACCGGCAGAAGCCAGACCTGCGACGAGCCGCTCCGGTTGGAGACGAACGCGATCGTCTTTCCATCGGGGCTCCAGCGCGGCTGGTTGTTGGTCCCGAGGGTGGTCGTCAGGCGTTTCGGCTCGCCGCCCGACGCGGGAACAATCCACAAACTGCTGTTCGTCTTCTCGGTCGAGCGATCGAGCTCCGAGACGACGTAGACGACCATCGAGCCATCGGGCGAAAGCTGGGGATCGGCGACCCCCTTGACGGCCAGCAGATCATCCACGGTCATCGCACGCCCGGCCGCGAACAGCGGCGCCGCAAGCATCAGGAAACAAAGTGCCGCGAGAAATCCGAGCTTGAACACGATGGAGAATCTCCCGTCTCGGGGGGTGGCCTTCGGTCAGTCGCGCCCGTGCGACATCTTCACCAGAACCGGTGTGAGCGCCAGCATCAGGAGCCCGGGGACGAACGCGCAGACGCCCAGGAAGACCCAGAGGTTGAGGTCGTAGCCCTTGACCGTCTCTTCCATGATCCCGGCGAGGTAGTTGGCCGCGGCCGTGCAGAGGAACCAGCTCGCCATCATCAGCGAGGCGACCTTCGGGTGCGCCAGCTTGTTCACCAGCGAAAGCCCGATCGGCGAGATGAACAGCTCCGCAACCGTGAAAATGAAGTACACGCCGACCAGCCAGAATGGCGAGACCTTCCCGGCCGCCGCGCGTCCGTCGGCGACGTACATCACCGCGAATCCCGCACCCAGCAACACCAGACCCAGCCCCTGCTTGGCCACCGAGGGGAGCGGGAACCGGTGCCGGGCCAGCGACGTCCAGAGCGCGGCGAAGACCGGCGCCAGCCCGATGATGAACACCGGATTCACCGCCTGGAAGTACGACGCCGGAATCTCCCAGCCCAGGAGATCCCGATCGGTCTTCTCCAGGGCAAACAGGTTCATCGTCCCGCCAGCCTGCTCGAAGCCCATCCAGAAGACGATCGAGAACAGGCTGATGATGAGGATCACACCGATCCGCTGCCAGTCGGCCGGCGTGAACGGCTCGTGCGCCGAGCCCTCGGCCGAGTCGCTCGTTCTCGGCTCGGTCGCGTAGAGAAACAGCCCCAGAACGCCGATCAGAACCGCGCCCCGGTAGAGGATCGTCGCGGCTGTGCTCGTCATCCACGAGGGCGACCATACCCAGCTCACCGACCCCCACGACGTGATCGCCCCGTAGACCAACCCGACCAGCGCCGCCGAGATCGCCGCGATCTGAATCCAGTCACCGAGGTTCAGCCGGGCGTCGGGCAACCGTTCCCGGCCCGGAGGCAGTCCGCCCCCCTGGAGCATCCTCTGCGTGAAGACGAACGTCAGCAGGCCGAGCATCATCCCGACCCCCGCCGAGGCAAATCCCGATGCCCACGAGACCCGCTCACCTAGCCAGCCGCAGACCAGCGGCGAGAAGAACGCCCCCAGGTTGATCCCCATGTAGAAAATCGTGTACGCCCCGTCCCGGCGGTGATCGCCCCTCGGATAGAGCGTCCCGACCATCGTCGAGATGTTCGGTTTGAAAAACCCGTTGCCGACGATCAACAACCCCAGTCCCAGGTTCAGCATCGTCGGTTGCGTCAGGACAAATTGCCCGAGCGCCATCAAAATCCCGCCGATGAAGATCGCCTTCCGCTGACCGAGAATCCGGTCGGCCAGCCGACCGCCGATCAGTGGGGTCAGGTAGACCAGCCCGGTGTAGATCGCGTAGATATCGAGCGCGTCCTTGCGCTCCAGGCCCATCGCCTTCGTCAGGTAAAGGACCAGCAGCGCCCGCATCCCGTAGTAGCTGAACCGTTCCCACATCTCGGTGGTGAACAGGACGTAAAGCCCGGGCGGATGGCCCTCGGCCCTCGGCTCGCTCGCGGGCAACTCGCCCCCCGGCGCGGTCACAACGGTCTGCGACATCGGAACGTCCTCATCGGCATCGCGGAATCATCCCTGGCGTCGCAACAGATTAATCGAACCTTCGCCGATTCCCAAGCCCCCGGGCCGCCGCTATCGCGCCGGTCGCGGGCAATCGGCGGCCAGCCATCGGAGGGCGTCGGGCATGCAGGCGACCGGTCCCGGGTCGCGAAAGAGCAGCGGAGCCCGGATCAGCTCGGCGTGGTTCGCGTGGACGATCACCTGGTCCGAGACCCCCGCCAGCCGCGTCCGATCGACCGCGACGCAGCCGTCACCCGTCCCATCGGTCAGCTCGTCCAGAAGCGCCGGTACGTCCGCGGTCGCCGCCTGCGCCAGCCGGCCGAAGATCCCGGCATTCCGGTTCAGCAGGTCCAATCTTGCCTCGATCCGGGCGCGACCCTCGCGGTCGAGGAACCCCACATCCCCCGCGATGATGTGATGCGGAACGCCCGCCCGCCTCGGCCTCCGATTCATCGCCACCAGGAACGGGCTCCCCGGAAGCATGTCGTTCGCCGCCTCGCCAACCCCCTCGGAGAGATCGAGCATCGCCCGCGCCGTCTTCTTCGACCGGATCGATTGCAGACCCTCCATGAGCTGGATCATCGTCTGCATCCGGGCCAGGTGCGAGCCCCAGTTCACCGGCGCCACCAGGATCATCGACGATACATCGCCGCCCCAGGTGGCGTCGTCCTCGATCAGCGACCGCGCCAGAAGCGCCCCCATCGAGTGCGCCAGGATCGCCCAGGGCCGACGCTCGCCCGCCTGCTTCCGGAACGCCGACCAGTCCCGCGCGAACCGCTCGCACGACTCCGCAATCGGCCGGTTGAACGGATAATCATGCACGACCACGCCGTATCCCGCCTCTTCAAGCCAGGGGATCAAATGGACAAATCCCCCTGACGACGAGTTCAGCCCGTGGACGAGGCAGACGGTCGGGCGCCCCGGGTCGTTCGGCCGATACGAGGCCCGGCCGCGCATCCCGTAATTCTCCCGGCGCCGGGCGGCCTCGGCGGCGCGGGCGGAGAGGTCGCGCAGCCGACCGGCCCACTCGCCCTGGCGATCGGACGCGAGCCGGTTCTCGTCGATCGTCAGGACCATCCATCCGGGTCGAAACGCCACCTCAACCCCTGGCCCCAGCGCCTCGGCCAGCATCGCCCGCGCCAGCGCCCGCGAGAGCCCCCGCGTCGACAGCGACAATCCCGCTGGCGGCCGTTCCACCGAGATTCCGCTCGCCCTCGCCAGCCGATCGACGATCTCCGCCACGGGCACATCGCCCGCCGCGTCGATCGCCACCTCAACCGACCGCCCCGGCCCGGCTCCCGACGCCGCCGGTGTCGCCCACGCCGCGACCAGGGCGAGCGCCGCCCAGATCCACCGATTCCGGATGCTCATGACCATCCCTCGCCCATTTCCTCTTGCCACTCAATCCGATTCTCGCTGAAAAAATCTTCTGGATGCTCATCCGACTATCATTGGGGAAAGCCTGACCGACTTGAGCTTCCTCTTCGCCGACGACATAGGGATCTGGAATCTCCTCTCGCCACTGTCACATCAGAGAGACCGCATCCCCGCGCCGGACGGTCCCGCCGCGCCTCACCGATGCCAGCACGCCGAGGTTCCCGCGGTTCTCGCGAACGATTGTCCGGAGCACGTCCGGGTCCTTCGGCAGTCCCCCCTGCCCCACGGTTGTCATCACGCAGCGCGGGCAGGGCTCGTCGATCGAGAGGCAAACCTCGTCGCCGATCCGGATCGTCCGACCGGCCCAGCCGTCCTCGGGGAAGCCGTCGCCCTCCCATTCCACAACGATATTGGGCCGGAACCGCGCCAGGTCAAACCGGCTCTCGGGCCGGCTCGCCTGGAACTTCCGGAGCGTGGCCGTGGTCATCAGGTGGACGACCGCCGCGTCGAAGAACGTCCCGGGCGGCAGCTTCACCTCGAAGACCGAGTCGGGACTCTCGACGAAATCGAAGTCGGGCCAGTAGCCCTCGATCCGGGGAGCATCGCCGGCCGAGGACGCCAGCCGAACCGCCCGCCCCAGCCGCGCCGAGATCCGGGCGTCAAAGTCCGGGGCGTCCGTCTCGATCGAGCCGCCGTCCGGGAGCGTCACCTGCGCCACCAGAGACGACCGGGCCTCGTCGTACTTCCGGAGCAGGACGCTCTGGAATTCCAGGAGATCGGGCCACTTGCGGGGGTTCTTGGCGCTGACGACCTTGCCCGTCTCGACGTCCACCAGCGCGTAGGCCCGGTCGCCATCGAGGCCGCGATCGGTGACGGTCGCCACGTCGATCTCCTCGCCCCGCATCGATTTGACCGGGTATCGCCAGAGGGCCGCGATCGTCCCCGTCGTTTCGGTCGCCATCGCGATCCTCCCTGCTGTTACGGGGCCCGTCGAAGGATTCCGGGGCTCGCCCCTTTCCCATTCGGATCTTCTCCCAGGCTGACGCAATCGCCGATGATCCGCAAGGGGCGTTCCGATCGCCCCCGGAGACTGGACGGGCCGGCCGGCGATCCTTTAATCTCGTCCCGATCGAAGGCCGATCGCGACCCATCCCACGCCCAGGAGCCTCTCCCATGCGGCTGATTCGCTTGACCCTTGCGGACACCCCGATCCCCCGCGTGGGTGTCCTCGGCGACGGTCAGATCACCCCGATCGCCGAGGGCGACGGCGCCCTCTCGGCGATCCTCCACGCCGACGACCCCGGCGCCGAGGTCCGACGCCTGCTCGACCGCGCCGGGGCCCCAATCCCGACCGAGTCGGCCCGCGTCCTCGCCCCGATCGATCGCCAGGAGGTCTGGGGCGCCGGCGTCACCTACGAGCGGAGCAAGGTCGCCCGCCAGGAGGAATCCGAGGACGCCGCCTCGTTCTACGACAAGGTCTACACCGCCGACCGCCCCGAACTCTTTTTCAAGGCGACCCCGTCCCGCGTCGCCGGCCCTGGCGCCCCGATCCGCGTCCGTCGCGACTCGAAATGGTCGGTCCCCGAGCCCGAACTGGCGCTGGTCCTCAGCCCGGCCCTGAAGCTCGTCGGCTTCACCGTCGGCAACGACGTCAGCGCCCGCGACATCGAGGGCGAGAACCCGCTCTACCTCCCCCAGGCCAAGGTGTATCACGCCTCCTGCGCCCTCGGGCCCTGCATCACCCTCGCACCGGCGATGCCGCCGCGCCCGGGAATCGCCATGCGCCTCGACATCGAGCGCGACGGCAAAAACGCCTTTCATGGCGAGACAACGCTGGCCCGGATGGCCCGGCCGCTGGAGGAGCTGATCGACTGGCTGGGCCGCGAGGATCGGTTTCCGGACGGCGTGATCCTGCTGACGGGGACGGGGATCGTCCCGCCCGATGAATTCACGCTCGAGCCCGGCGACGTGGTCTCGATCGCCATCGATGGGATCGGGACGCTCACCAATCCGGTCGACCGTGGGGCGCCGAACGAGGGCCGGTGAAGGCCTCGATCGAAGAAGTGAGAGGAAAGCGGGAAGCAGGCAAACGGATGGAGATGATGACGCGACAATGATCTGGGGTTATTCAATCGTCAATCTTTGAGTCTTCCATCCGATTTCTTCAGATCTTCGGAGAGACCCCGCCACGCGGCCTTGAGGACGGGAAGTGGATCGGCCGCTCTCGCACTCGAAACGCCCAGAAGTTTGCCGGCCGGTGAGGGAGGACGTGGCGTTGGGAAAGGCGGCGAGTGGGACGGCCGCGCCCAGGTGAGGCGGCCGTCCCGGTTGTCTCGGTCCGATCAGGACTTCGGCTTGGCGTCGGCCGGCTTGGCCTCGGGAGCCTTGGTCTCAGCCGGCTTGGCCTCGGGGGCCTTGGCCTCGGTCGACGGCGTCGGCGGGGTGGCCGGCTTGGGCGCCTCCTTCTGGATCGGCGTCGGCGGGGGGGTCATCGGGCCGGACGACGGGGGCGGGCTGCTCGGAGCGCCTCCCTCGTCGTTGCAACCGGAGATCACCGTCAGCGAGAGCAGCATGGCCGAGAGGCTCGACCAGGCCAGAAATCCGGGCTTGATCCGCACAGTGGGGCTCCTTTCAAGGTGTCTGGATCCGCCCCCGGTGCGAGGATGCCGCAGCCCGGGGACGCTCATCGATCCGCTCCCGACGTCTGGCGGGAAATAGCGAATCCGATCACGGCGTCGGATTATAGGCCATCGCCTTGGGGCTCCGCAACCGACTAGGCCCCCGATCGTCCATGCGTGCGCCCACTTCCGGAGCCCATCCGGCCGTTTCGTCGGTCCTGGGGCCTCTGCGATCGTCACCATCGGACTGGCCGGAAGTGGGGAGGCTTCGACGGCCGGGCGCCGGTCAAGTGCCGGCCCCGGGCGATCGATCTAGGAGAGTGCCCGAACCGGGAGGAAGGTCCTCGACCGGGGCCATTCCGCCCCGGACGCTCCGGTCTCTCTCGCCGGCTGGAACGGGTCGTCAACACGGGCGGCAGGAGATCTCGACGACGGTGCCGAGCACCCGGCTCTTCCACATCCTCTTGTTGAATCGAGGCATGCCATGAACGCGACCCAGGGCTCCGCAAGTCTCACGACGCCAGACCTGGCCACCGCCCTCGCCGAGATCATCCGAGGCGTCTCTCCCCGCGCCCGAACTCTCACCATCCGCGAGGACTCCCGACTCCTCGAAGACCTCGCGCTCGACTCGCTCGACCTCGTCGCGGTCGTCGTGCAAATCCAGGACCAGTTCGGCGTGGAAATCGATCCCGACGACCTGCCCGCCCTGCGGACCGTCGCCGATCTGGCCGCCAACCTCCGCCCCCCGTCGCGCTCGGCCGCCTGATGAGCCCACCTGCCCGCTCCTCTGTAATTTGCAGAGTCTTCCGCCTTCCTGTAAAAACTTCCCTGTTTGCCACAATCCGCTCGCTTGCTCCAGACGTCGCCTTTCCACCCGGTCGATCGAATCGAGGCTGTTCCTAAAGCCTTCCTCGACCGGGACTTGCCACGCGGGACCCCGCTCTCGAAATCCCTTCCGCGGCTCGATCGACCGCGTGCGAGGCAGGGTTGGCATGGGTTTTGCTCCTAGATAAAGACGCCTCGCCTCCCACCCCATGGCGACCCGTCTCGACGCAGATCCGACGAGCTCAGCGACGACGCATCGACCCGAAGCCGGGCGGCCTGGCCGACCCCGGATCGCTGGATCGATCTCGTTCCTGGTCCTCAAGCGTCTCGAACGGCCGGCTCGGTGGGAGGTTGCGATCCGCGGGCCCCAGGAGGGTGGCCCGTACCCCGGCGAACAGGAGGTTCGTGATGTCGGCCGTCAAGTCCCTGGCGAGTGTCGTGGCCGTGTGGACCGGGCTTGCCCTGCTGGCCATGTCGCCGGCGCGGGGCGATGGCATCACCCAGGCTGAGGCCCAACGGCTCTGGACCATGGTCTGGTCGGCCGGTGCCATCAACACCTATCATGCCGCGGCCACCCCAGCCCCAGCCCCAGCCCCACCGCCGGCACCGGCACCGGTTCCGGTCGCGATCCCCTCGACTCCGCCCCCTGCGCCGGCCTCGGTCGCAATCCCCGCGCCCGCTCCGGTCACGCCGATCATCGCTGGGTCGAACTGGCCGAGCATTGCGATGCCCGCCACGTCCGTCTCGGTCCCCACCGATGCCCCAGCGGCGATCACGGCACCGGTCTCGATGTCCACGCTCTCCACGATGGCCGTGCCGGTCTCGATGCCGGTCTCGACCCCGATCCTTTCGACACCGATGCCCTCCACCGGCCAGGCGCCGGCGAATGTCTTCCTCAACATGACCTCGGGCCCGTTCCCTTCAGCCACCGGGTTAACGACCGGTACGGCCCAGGCGTGGTACAACAGCCCGGCCGCCATTCAGGCCTTCGGTGGTGTCCCCAACGCCCAGCAGCAGGCCAGCTTTGTCCAGTCGGTTCTTCAGGATGTCCAGCACACCTACCAGATCTCGGGGATGGACCCAACCATCACGACCAACCCCAACACTCCCGCCCTGCATACCATCAGCGTGGCCTCGGGCCTTTCTTACGGCCCCAACCCCTCCGCAATCGGGATCACCGATGTCGGTGGCAACGGCTTCAGCTTCATCGACAAGCTCGATTACGCCAACAATCCCACCGACCTCGCCTGGGCAATCGCCCACAATGTCTCTCACGAAATGATGCACGCTTTTGGAATCGGCTATCATCCGGATGCGGGGAATTATGTGGATGCGGCCTCGGCGAACTGGTCCTCGCTGATCAACCCGAACATGCAGTTTGGCCCGAATGCGATCCAGTTGCTGCTGGCGAGTCAGTATGGGACGCTCAGCGGGAGCACGTCGGTCGGCGGGATCGGGGCGGAGGTCTTGAATCCGGGTGGGGTGACGGTGGAGGGAGACCAGACGATCGCTCCCGAACCGGCGACGGTCGCCATGTGGGCGCTGGGCGCGATTGGCGGGTTGGTGATGTACCGCCGTCGGGCCTCGCGAGCCTCGGCCTGAAAGCTTGTGAAAGACTCGATGGAAGAGGACGGATTGAGGGAAGTCTCGACGGAACAACACTCTGGCAATCTTGAGTCTTCCATCGGGAATCGGGATTCTTGAACCTCTCCTCCGTTTCCTTCCCACCCCCCGCTTGCACCCTGGGCCAGTCGATCCGGCCGCTCGCCGCTGGGTTGCGTGTGTTATGATGAGATGGCGACGAGGTCCGAAGGCGTCACCCGGATATCTTCCCTCCCCATGCTCTCCCTGATGTTACTTGCGTCGACAACGGTCTTGCTGGCGATGCCTGGCCTTTCTGGCGAGGTCGCACCGCCGATGCCCGAGATTCGGGGGCCGCTCCGCTGGCTGCACGGGGTGTTCCGCCTTTATTGCGGGCTCTGGCATCAGCTTCGGGCAACGGGATACGCACCCCTGCCGGATTCGGGCCCGGCGATCCTGATTGCCAACCACACCTGCGGCATCGATCATGTGCTGCTCCAGGCGAACAGTCGGCGACTGCTGGGCTTCATGATCGCCCGCGAATATTACGATTCGCCCTGGCTGAACAGGATCTGCTCGTTCATCGGCTGCATCCCGGTGAATCGAGACGGCCGCGACCTGGCGGCGATCCGTGCCGGCCTTCGGGCGCTGGGGGAAGGTCGCGTCGTCCCGATCTTTCCGGAGGGGATGATCGTTCCCGAGTCGGGGCGTCGGCTGGGTCCGATCCGGCCTGGCAGTGCCTACCTGGCGATTCGTGCCGGCGTGCCGGTCGTTCCGGCGTACATCCTCGGGACGCCACCGACCAACGAGATTCTCGAATCGCTGACTCGGCCATCGCGGGCCCGGCTGATCTTCGGCACGCCGATTGACCTCTCCGACATCCCCCCGAACCGCGCCGGCGAGAAGGCCGTGCAGGCGGAGGTCAGCGACCGGTTCCATCGGGCCCTGATGCAGCTCCAGGCCAGGGCGATCGCCGAGGAGGACGGCGATGGGGCCTTCGATTGAGGCCGAGGCGCTCGCGGTTCTGGCAAGGTATCCATCGGCGGTCGCTCCGACCTCGGCGCCCGAGGCGCTCGGTGGCGCGGGGGGGCTGAGTGGGGCGAGGCTCTGGCGGTATCCCTCGCCGGTCGGGCCGATGGTGTTGAGGCTCTGGCCGTCGGACGGCCTGGGGCGGGCGCATCGGGAGCAGGTCCATCGATGGCTGAAACGGGCGAGCGACCTACCATTCGTCCCGGTCCCGATCGCCGATCGATCGGGCGCGACTCTTCAAGAATCGGCCTCGGGCCTCTGGGAGCTTTCCCGATGGATGCCTGGCGCCTCGGAGTCCGGAGGTTCACCGCCGCCGGTCCGGGTGGCCTCGGCGTTTGCCGCGCTGGCGACGTTTCACGGGCGGTTTGGAGACGACCGACGACGGGCGAGATCGCCGGGCCTCGCCGATCGGGCCGGGTCGATCGCCGGGCTGATCCGCGGCGGGTTCGACGAACTGGAGCAGGCGATCGCCGCCGACGCGACGCGCGAGCTGGCGACCCGATGGCTGGCGCTGGGGCGGCGGGTCGCCCCTCGCCTGCTGGGTCCTGCGCGTGAGGCGGCGGCTCGGACCGTCCCCTTGCAGCCCTGCCTCCGCGATGCCCGGGGCGAGCACTTCCTCTTCGAAGACGACCGCGTGACGGGCCTGGTCGACTTCGGCGCGATGGGGGTGGATTGCGTCGCGTGCGACCTGGCCCGACTGATCGGCGACTGGCTCGACGACGACCCGCCCGCCCGCGCAGGGGCATTGGCGGCGTATGAGCGCGTCCGTCCGCTCGACCCCGAAGAGGCCGCGCTCATCCCTGCGTTCGGGACGTCGGCGGCCCTGTTGATCGGCGAGCGATGGCTTCGCTGGCACTACATCGAGGGCCGCCGGTTCGAGGATCCGGCGGCCGTGGCGACGGGCCTGAAGCGGAGCGTCGAGCGGCTCGCGCGGATGGTCTAGGCGGGACGGCCCGTCGCGGTGGCACGGAGCCCTCTCGATGGGAGGGGCCGCTCCGAACTTGCGAAGGAATGGCACGAAGCGCGAGGGTGGCCGG
>DAHZZC010000634.1 GCA_027435495.1 Planctomycetales bacterium | reverse complement strand
AAGACGTTCCAGTTCCGCCTCGCCCTTCGGATAGTCGCCCATGTTAACGTAGACGCCCGAGAGACCGGCCCGGGCAAACTTGACGGCCTCGTCATCGTTGCCGAATCGCTTGATAACGTCCTCGTACAGCTTGATCGCTTCCGGGTTCCGATTGAACCGGCCGAGGATCTCGGCACGGGTGAGGTCGTAGACCCAGTTATTGGGCTCACGTTTTGCCTGGTCGGCGAGTATGCGGCTCGCCTGATCCACTTCGCCGACGTCGGCGAACCGGAGGGCGAGAATCCGCATGGCATCGGGCTCATTGTTGGCCCCTAGCTTCAGTGCCTCGGCCAGGGAGGCGCGTGCGGTCTCAAGCTGGCCAGCCCGACGCTCGAAGTCGGCCAGGAAGACGAGCGTGCCGACATTCTTCTCGGTCGGATACTTCGCGAAGAGTTCCTTCACGGTGGCTGCGGCCTCGGCATACTTGCCGAGCCGGCTTTGAGTGTCGGCAATCTGGCGGTAGATGAGCGACGGGGGGGACTGTGCCAGCTCGATTCGGTGGAGTTTCAGCAGCCTTTCGAGCCGCTCGGGCCGGACGGCGGCGGCCTTGTCGGCGGTCGCGATCTCGTTGAGAACCCGGAAGGCGATGGGTGGAAGACCAGGTGAGGGGCGTGAGAGCTGCTCGATGCCGGCGTCGAGCATGGCGAGGGTCAGTTCGTTGTCCTGGGCCACGGAACCGGCCTGAGGCAGAATGGCCGAGCGGGCGAGGTCCTGGGGCCAGGCGTCGCAGAACACCTTCAAGAGGTCCTGCGCCTTGCGGCGCTTGAGCAGTGAGGCGGCCAGAGCGCGGTAGGTTTGCGGGGTCGGCTGCGATTTCAGGAGCGATCGATAGAGTGCGTCGGCCTTGTCGACCTGCCCGGTCTCGCGGAATCGGTCGGCCAGCACGTACTGAAGCGGAACGTTCTTATCATCGCGGCGGGCGGCTTCCTCGAGCCGGGGTGTGATCTCCGCCTCTCGACCCATGGCCTTGAGAACGCGGGCGAGGAGGTCGTAGGGCTCGACTCCCTGTGGCTGCCGGCGGATGATCCGCTCGACCAGTTCGAGGGCCCGGTCGGCCTTCTTTTCGCGGAGGAGAGCCTCGGCGAGTTTGAGGGCGATTTCGGGATTGTCCTCGTCGTAGACGAGCCCGCGTTCCAGGGCCTTGATGACGAGGTCGTCGCGGTGGGCCGCGAGAAAGACGAGGCCGAACTTCAGGTAGGCGTTCGAGGGATCGGCGCCGAGGATGCGGTGGATGTCGGCCTGCGAGAGACGGTTGGCCGCCTTGCTGTCCAGTTCCTCAATCACTTCCGCGAAGGCACTGGCGGCCTTCTCCAGGTTCTTGAGCCGAACCGAGTAAAGGCGTCCCAGTTCGTACTCGGCGACGATCCGCCCCGGCGAGTGAGCGACAAGCTTGGGGTTGGCGAGAACCTCGTTGAGCGCCGTCTCGGCGGCCTCGGGCAACCCGCGCTTGAGAAAGAAGTCGATCAGACGGGCGAGAGTCTCGGTATCGTCGGGGTCGACCGAGAGCACGCGCTTCGAGTACTCGACGGCCTGCTCGGGCCGTCCGAGGGCGCCCACGTAGATCCGAGCCAGGCGCCGGGCGATGGCGACGGAATCGGGATCGAGGCGGGCCGCGTCCTGGAGCATCGCGACCGCATCGGACCACTGTCCGCGGTCCTCCAGGGCCCGGGCGGCGGTATAAAGGCGGGTGGCCTCGAGACGTCGGCGATCGTCGACGGTTGCGGGCCGGAGTGGGACGGAAGGCTGCGGCGGGTCGTCACCCGGCTGGACGATCAGGCGAAGGATCGTGGAGGCGGTCCGACCCTTCATCTCGGCGGGAGCTTTCTTATCAACATCGGGCTTGCTGCCGTCCTTCGCCTTCTCTTGAGGTCCCGCGGCCGAGCTGGGCAGCGGGCCCATCGCGGCCCCGGCGAGCAGCCCGAGCAACGCGACCGCCGATCGATTCCATCCCGACGACGCGCCCATCGATGATCCTCCCCTCGATCGGGCCCGGGCCGATGGCCCTGCCCTTTCCGAAATCGATTCGGAACCCTCGCCCCCGCGCCGACGGTCGCGCCGGAGGAGGGAGCCGGCGGCGGGCCGCGAGAATCGCGGGGGAGCATCGGTTCCGTTGTTAGCCCCGAACTGCCACCATGTTAGGGTATGGTATCACGTCGCGGACTGGGCTGCCAAGATCCAGGGGGGATCGGGTCTCACGACGAGGCCCGGCGGAGAGGCAGGACCCGGTTCTGGTAAAACGAGACCATATGCCGATAGTCGGAGCCTCGATTCACCGAGAACAGGCCGATCGTCCGGTCAATCTCCTCGGCGGCCTCTTCGAGGGTCCAGCCGCAGAATTTCGTCCGATACGCGATCTGGGCCATCGTCGTTCGGTTCAGGCCGTGATGACAGTGGAAGAAGAGGGGATGGAGCGAGTCATCGGCAAGGGCGGCGGCCGCACGATCGAGGAGGTCGGAGATCGCCTCCTCGGCGACCCGGTCGTTTGTCCCTCGTTGGTCGATGATCGGGATGTGAATCCAGCGGAACCCCATCTCGGCGGCGAGGGCCCGCTCGCGAACGGAGAGTGGGTGGTCGGGGGGATGGGCCAGGGCCACCACAGTCCGAATCTTTTGGTCGTGGACCAGCCGGCGCATCGGCCAGGGCTTCTGCCAGGCACCCCGGAAGAGTCGGCCGGGCTCGACGACCCGGAACCGTTCGAGGAAGACATAATCGTGGCCGTGCCGCCAGAGTTGTTCGGCGCCGAGCCCGGCGCCGCCGATGAGCAGTGCCCGTCGGATCCAGGTGCGTCGATCGATCGACATGGCGACGACCTCCTTCGAGCCAATGGGGCTCCGAACCCTTGGCGGTGGCCTGGCGTCTTTTCGAGGGGCGGGATCGTAGCAGGACGTCACAAGGTCGACAACCCCGGACGACGACGCCCAATTTTCCGGGATCGTCACGCGACCAGCCCCAACTTGAATCTGATCGGCGGCTGGCCCTTCCGGTCGCCAATCGCGTAGGAGCCGTTAGAATGCGACAGACCCCGCACCGAATCGGGCCGGTCCTCGTCGCATCGACCGTCCCGGGCGGACGATCCTCTCTGGATTGACCAGCCCCCCGGCGGGACAATCTACGGACGAGGGGAGGCCCGGTATGCTCCGCCCATTCGATTGGATCGACGCCCTGATCGGCGAGCTGGAGCAGGGGCCGGCCCGGGTTGTCAACCGGACCGATCCGCGTCGGATGGAATCGGAGGTGGTCTTGGAGCGCCAGTACGAGCACGAGCCGGACCGAGAGCTGGAGTCCGCGAGGGGCGATCGCCTGGGCGAGCCGATCTCGCGGATCGTCGGCTTCTACCAGATGCTCCTGCGGCGAACTCTCGAGCACTTCTTCCCAGGCGCCCAACTCGAGGTCGTCGGCGACCGGAGCCTGATCGACTGGGCCGCCTCGCCCGACGAGAGCTACTATCGCCTCCACGACGACCCGGGCGGCCTTGGTGTCGAGATCGAGTGGCTGGGCACTCGCCTGGCCTTTCAGGCCGGTAGTCCGATGCCGCTGCTCCCCTCGGAGCGGAGGATGGTCGAGGTGATTGTCGAGGCGATCGACCTTCGCCTCCGCGGCCTGATCAACGCCGACGTGACTAACCGGCTCGACCGATTCAGTTTCACGCCCGAGGACCTGATCATCGCCGACTACCTCGGCGCCATTCGCCCTTACCGCGTGGCCGCGGCGCTGGAGGCCCTCCGAATCGCCGCCCTCTCGACTTACGAGAACCGACGTGTCTCGATGGGGGCGATGCTCCTCGGCACCGACGATGACCCCGCGGCGCCCCGGCGTGAGAACCCTGGCGCCCCGAACTTCAATGCCCGGCTGACCGCAATCAAGGGCTTCCACCGCCTCTGCGATGGCGTTCGGACCGTCTTTCTGGTCGATCGGCAAGGGGACCTGCTCCGACTCATCGACGTCGCACGCTGGGCCGAGGCCGTCGGTGGCGACGAGCCGCTCTCGCACCCCTGTCCCGTCCTCTACCGCGACCATGCCCGCGCCACTCGGACCGGCGGCCATGTCTGCCTGGTCCTCACGCCCTTGCAGGAAATCAAGGTCTTCGCCAATGGAACGCTCGCCTTCAACTTCAGCGACGCCCGATGGCGGCTCCTCGACATCCCCAGCAAGTTCGCCGTCTGGTGCGAGGCGGTCGGAACCCTGGGCTGGCCAGGCCTCGCCGAGGCGCTCTTCCAGGCGGCGTTGAACCTGATGGAATCACGCCACGGAGCGCTTTTGGTGGTCCTTCGCGATCCCGAATTATCGGTCCCTCAACTGCTCACCCTTCCCGACCAGATTGAGCGCGAGATCGTGGCCGATGACCCCGAAG